>JALLOM010000246.1 GCA_027717865.1 Acidobacteria bacterium AH-259-O06
AGGACCTACAATCACAGTACGGCATCCTTCGGTATTCCTGATTCCGGCTGAGTTTCCGCCTCGTTGAGATGGCAGGCAGCGCACACTGCTGTACCCAAGTACTAGACACCCTCGTTGGGGTGGCTCGGTCGCGACCCCTGGAGTGGGCTACTCAGCTGAGCGGCCATCTGACCACCGTATGAAAGAACGATTCGCATAAGAACAAGGGGCGAGAGGCAGAAGCGTAAGTATCTAAAACATCTTCCGCTGCAGATGTGTCGCCCTCGTTTAGGTCCGTTAACGCCTGCTGAGCCGCTGCGCCCATTCCGTAAGGTCCGGCTACCGCTATTTTCAGCAACAGATTCTTTATGTCCGCGATATTGGCCGCCTGTTGTGCTTGGCGGAGCCCTCCTGCTTGATCTTTTCGGTATTGAAAATCGATCAGTTTCAACGCTAGAAGACCGAGGCCAGCACCTACGATTACTACGATGACTGCGCTAATCGAGGGGTGAGCGGAAGCTCCTGTCGCTTCATAAACGGTCTTTAGCCAATCCATCATCACGATGACTTTTATATACTCTGACGCACTCCGAGACAAGGCACAGAGCTGCCTTTTGAGTTGCAGAACCTGGAGGATCAATGGTGGGGGAGGTACTTACCTCGCCGGGGCCTGGGTGTCAGTCGGGCGATAGAACGTGGCAATCACCGATTATGCCTGGAGCATCAAGTAAATTGCGCTCCTGCTGGATCAGTAATATAGGAGCTGATTGCCATTGAAGCACGGACCTTACATAAGAACGCCGTAGGTGCGAAACCATCACTACCCGGATAAACTCCAGCCCGGAGTTCGAACCCCTTTTCTCCGATGCCTACAGCGATTTGGATCAGAGTCCGGCGTTCCGTACGTATTCTTTGAGCCACATCCCGATCACCGAGGCAATATCGGTCGGGTAAAGAGGCCTGGGAATTCGAAGCATCATGTAACTTCCTTCCTCGGAGAAGGTTGTGCCGAAGAAGTCATCCGCGGCTGACAGGCCGCATTCACCGAAAGCAGCCCTTGCCACGCTAATCCGTGTGCTCTCCTCCAGAGGTTTCACACCGATCAGTTTCCTCACGCGCGGAGGCAGTCTCACCCCGGCGGGGCTAATGTTGACCACCCAGTCCGAGCCGCCCACCTCGACTGACACCGGAAAGTCAAGGCTCGCTACCAGCTTTACCTTCAATTGATCCTTGAATGACTCTAAACTTCCCACCTTTTTTCTCCCTTCTTGCGACGCTTTAGGACCCGAGACGTGCTGCCCTGATCGTGGAGTCTTACCTGCCTCCCTCTGCGACCGCAGTTCAACCGCAACGGGTGTCTCCCGCTTTCCGAATGTCTGACGGTGTTCTTGTTTTTCCGCTGGCGCATCGTTTTCACCTGTACCCTCCAGACAACTCCGAATGGGGTTCCACGATTTCATTAACTGCTCTCGCCGGGTGTTTAAATTGTAATCGGACGGATGCCAAACCCTGACCACTGTGGGGTTAAACTCAAGTGAGATCAAATCTTGTGCTCGGTCATCGCAATCAGGGAATCGGATGATCACGTGAGGCTTCAGATAAGTGATGACCTCGAACACAAATGAACTCCAGATCCGCCGGAAAAACGCCGTTCTAAAGGGTCTGGAGTTATTGATTGTCTTGAAAGGAAACGCATTTACATAGGCGACAGACCTAATCGAAGGCCGAATTCTTTCCGGAACCAGGGCGACTCGCTCGTCCCCATTTTCCCGAAAAATGCCTTTTCCTCTGAAGATGCGCCAACGCATCATCTCAGAAGCGATTAGTGCGTTCAGTTCCTCGAAGCTCGTCTGGTCGTTCGCAAAGTCTGCTAGTTGCTGAGTGTAGCCTACATTCCAAGATTGATGGATGGGACTTGAACCCTCGCCGGGATTCTGTCCCAGCATGAGGATCCGTTTCCCACTCTCAAAGTAGGCTGGCCCCACGTAGCCCGGTTGAAACGTCGGCGGATACTCGTAGGAAATCCGCTCAAAAACGTTTCGATCATCGGCCCATCGGTCACGCAACCTCTCCTCCAAAGTCTGCTGCTCATACGATTTTAAAGCCTTCTTCCAGATGACCTTGATCTTCTCAAGCGCCGATTCCATTTTTGCAATCCTCACGTCAGATCCAGTTTACACATATTCAACAGTCCAGCTCGACCACGACAACTTTCCCGACCCATCCTGCATGACGTTTTTTGTCCTCCCACGCGCTTGTCCCGGCTGTGGGTCAGAGCGTTTGGCTATCAAAACCGTGCCGGACTACTGTAGACTGGAGTCATTCAGCCAATGATCGCTGCTATCATCAATCGAAACCACGTCCTTAACGCCTTAAAGGAAATTGATCGCGTGGGAATCCGGCAGCTCGCCGCTCCAGGAAATATCACCTCTGGTACGAGGGTCGGCGATATCCGCCCAAATATGTGATCTCCCTCGCCGAAAAGTTACTTCCAGATAGAGCTCTTTCATGTCAGTTAGTCGCAGACCGGATAGGCGGTTACGAAACCAGCAACTTGGCGTCAGAGTCCGGCTCGACAATCACTTCCCAAGGATGTCGCCGGTGCCGCGTCAGAATGACCCAACGACCTTCCACAACATCGCGACGATATGATGTAGCACGCTCAAACATTGTTCTTAACTCAACCTCGGTAAAGCGACGGTCCTCCATACGCTTGAGCAGGTGGGGGCTGAACTCTAGCTCCCACTCCCACCACTCCGGCCAGCTTCCTTTTTAAGAGCTTACCCCTATCTGATTATACGTACAAGTCTACCTTCACCGCTTCTGGCTAACGGCTCGGCATCAGCCGCGCGCCCACACAATCAATGGATCGGAGGGAACCGCTGTGGCGCATTCCCACCACATAGTTTGCTTCGCCACATAGCTCCTGCGTGTCGACCTCGATGTACCCGCCGCGGGTGTCGATGTGGACCATCCGCTCGCCGGCTTCGATCATTTCCTGTAGGAGCTGAATTAGGAAGGCCTCTTCGAAGACGGCTGCCTCACGAAACGGACTCCTGGCATAGCGCTGGCGACAACGATGGTGATGTTGGCGAAGCCTGGCAGCGCCGCCGGCGGAAAACTTCGCCACACCGATGAACTCACCGTGCGCCTCCTGGTCGGCAATGTCGCGGTGGATGCGGATAATGACACCGTCACGGGCTATGACCTTTTCCGCGTCATAAGTCGGGTGCTCCGAGCGATGCTCGTAACGACTGAGCCAATCGGTATCGACCACCAGCGCGATGTCCTCGTCGCTGGACAACAGTCGCTCAATCACCGACGGCGTAAAAAGAATGTCCGCGTAGCAACAGATGAACGGACCGTCCATGAGGTCTTCGGCGTAAAACAACGAGGCCAGGATGTTGTTGTTCTGCCAATCCGTATTGTGTCGAAAGGCCTGGCGGACCTTGTCGATCTGGTAGCCGCCGATAAAGCAAATGCGGTCGATCACCGGACGACGCATATGTGTCAGCCGGTGTCAGACCAGGCCCGTTTGCCCTCTGTTCGCTCGACCCCATCAAGACGCCATCTGGGGGTGAGGTATGGGATTTAGGGATTTGCACATGTGCAAATCCCTAAATCCAATACCTGACCCCCAAGCCCAGTCTCAAGCCCCAAACAGTTCAATTCCAAACACCCGGGCCATAATCAATATGGCGCTCAGACCAGTAAATATCACCAGACTTCCCCAGCCAAACCATGTCGCAAAAGCCGACGGGTAGAATACTTTATCGTCCTTAGGTATTACTGAAAAGCAATAATAAAGATTCAGATAAAACACAACGGGCGCGATGAAAAATGCCAATGCCGAAGCGACCAGCACTAACCAAACAGGTCTTGGAGCGCCGGCGATCATCGATACTGCGGCAACAAGGGAAAAGAGCATGGTCATTCGATAGATATTGTATTCTGAGTACCACTTGCTTCTGTGTTCAGCCGTGAGATCTTCCTTAGCCGTACCACGGAGTCGAGCAGTAGGCTTAAACAAATTCCGACAACAAGCCCCAACGACTCGTGGCCATCCGTCAAAGTAATTGAACGCCGTGGAAAATGTCGCAGCGAAAGCACCGACCAAAAATATAATCATCATCCAGGGGCCAAAACTTCGCGTGAATATTTTTGCGATTTCACCCATTACCGCAGTTCCCTGAACCGCACTTGGATACAGCCATACGGCTGCCAACAAGAGGAATACACAAGCAGTGAAGAATGAAACGACATACCCAAGGCGAAAATCCCATAACCCAATTTTGAACCATCTCCTACAGTATTCCAGAGCATGAGGAGGCAGATTGGATGTGTCAACCGACAGGTCCTCTTTGCTGGATACAAACGGATCGAAGGCTTTTGCCAATCCATTGTTTTCAAGATGCTCCCTTATTCTGCCCATACCCACCTTTTTCGCTTTTCCCCACTCTGAAGCCTGCAGCGACACATCTATCCCAGTGGGCAAGAGACCAAGGAAGGCGGCTATAATTAACCAAGAGCCTTGAGGCGTTTCAAAAACGAAAAAACGACCCATCGAAGAGAATGGAGCAGGCTTAACCAAATAAACAACAATACTTGAGAGGACCAGGATCCCGGCTGATATCTTGGTAACAAGTTCAACCGCTGCATATTTCCCGCCTAAAATGATAACAACGGATAGTGTCCCCAACAGCAATCCATACACCCAGATAGGAATATCTAGTCCGATATATACAGTGAAAAAAAGGTAGAATACAGCGGAAACAGCAACCAGCCTTCCTGCCTGTCCTATGGCGCATTGAAGTAAGGTTGTGACCAGGACATACCATAATGGCCACTGTTTCCAAGCCGTGGCATATCCGTCCAACATACTTCTTCCAGTCGCATGAGTGAATCGGAAGGCCATTTCGAAGCCATAGTACTTAAACACGTATGCGACAGGGATACACCAAAGCAGAGCATAGGCAAATCGCCCTCCAGCTACGGGTGCGGTCACCAAGTGACTCGTCCCGATGCCCGTCATCATTAAAATCATGCCCGGGCCGAAATGCCTCACCAGCCCCCCTAAGGTAAGCTTCGGAAGCTCCAACGTCTCTAACTCGTTTGCG
>JALLOM010000247.1 GCA_027717865.1 Acidobacteria bacterium AH-259-O06
ATCATGGTTTTGATATTTCTGTCCTGGCTGACGGGACCAGCTGTGGCCCAAAAACATTACAAAGACCTCAAGTACCCGAAATTAAGCAGTATCGAGATCCCAGAGGTTGAAGAGGTCACCCTGGCTAACGGAATAAGATTGTTTCTATTGGAGGATCATGAGCTTCCGTTGATCAACTTGTCTGCTCGAATTCGGGTGGGTTCCATCTATGAACCCGCCGATAAGGTGGGTTTGGCCTCCATTACCGGGGCCGTCATGCGTACGGGTGGGACAACCAGCAAGACTGGTGACGAAATCGATGAAGAATTGGAGCGCATTGCGGCTTCCGTGGAAACCGGTATCGGAGAGGACTCAGGATTTGCCTCCATGTCTGTTTTGAAAAAGGACCTGGAAACTGGTCTGACAATTCTCGCTGATATTTTACGGAACCCGGCCTTTCCCGAAGAGAAGATCCAGCTGGCGAAGATTCAGCGGCGCAGCGCCATTGCCCGTCGAAATGATGACGCCGATGCGATTGCCGGCCGCGAGTTTGTAAAGCTGATCTATGGGCCGGACAGTGTCTATGCGCGACACACGGAGTACGCCACCATCGATCGCATCACGCGGACCGATTTGGTGGCTTTTCACCGGAATTTTTTTCACCCCGACAACATGATGTTGGCAGTCTGGGGTGATTTCAGCACTTCGGAGATGATCGAGAGAATGGAGGAGGCTTTTAAAGGATGGGAGAAGAGAGAGATAGAGTTTCCCGCTGTGCCCGAGGTCAATTACGAGTTTCGCCACACCTTCAATCTAGTCAGGAGAGATGATGTGAATCAGACGAGCGTCTATATGGGACACATCGGCGGCCTCAGGAATGACCCGGACTACTTTGCACTTATCCTGATGAACCGGATTCTGGGTCATGGATTCACCAGCCGCCTTGTCAAAGAAGTCAGATCACGCCAGGGCCTGGCTTATTCCGTTTTTGGAATCTATTCCGCCCATTATGATCATCCGGGAGTTTTCTTTGTCGGCTGCCAGACCAAATCCGAGACCACGGTTCGAGCGATTCGCGCCATGAGCGAGGAAGTAAAAAAGATGACTCAGAGTGAGGTGACCGACAAGGAGCTGGAAATTGCACGGGAGAGTTACCTCAACTCCTTTGTTTTCAACTTCGATTCCACACGCGAGATCGTCAATCGCCTGATGACCTATGCATACTACGGGTATCCCCTGGATTTTTTGCAGAAGACCAAGGAAAGTATCGAAAAAGTCACCAAGGCCGATATTCTGCGAGTTGCGAAGAGACATTTACGCCCTGCTCAAATGCAGATCCTGGCCGTTGGACGAGTACAGGATTTTGATGAACCCCTTTCGGTGTTGGGTCCAGTGAACGAAGTTGACATCACCATTCCCGAGCACTGAGGCAACCGAAGAAGAAGATCGCTTTCAACCAACATTTTCGGAAACTAAGTAGCCCCGCCCGGTGGCCGACCCGATCTGAACGGCTGGCACGATCAAAGCTATCGCCAAAGTATGGTAAGTTATTGCAAGGCCCTCTGGTTCGGGCGAGCCACCGGCTTCGCCCCTACGGAGAACTTATGAATAACCCGTCTGAGCGATGAGCCTCTCCACCAGCATTCATGACATCAAAACACTGGTTCTCTCATTTCATGCAGTCATCGTGATCGAGACGGTGGAAGAGGATCGTGTCATCTCCCTTCTGCGCTCGACAGCAGCGCAGCTGGAGATGCCTTTTTTTGAGTGGTCTGTCACGCGAGGTCTGGCGCGCTTTCCCGGCACGACCAGTCTTTATGGGACTGGCGATCCGCTGATTCTTCTCAAAAGCCTGGAGGAACTGGATGAAGGGATGTTCCTTCTCAAGGACTTTGGGAAGTTTCTGAACGATCCCGCGGTGGCCCGCGGATTTCGAGAGGTCTCGCAGAGGTTTGCCAAGAAACGTTCCACCATCGTAATAACAGGAGAAACAATTCATCTTCCCGCCGAGATCGAGCACGCTGTCGTACACTATGAGCTCAAACTTCCGGGACGTGATGAGCTGCGTAGGGTTGTTGATGCCCTCGTCCGGTCTTTGAGGACCAGCAGCGGTGTTGAGATTCAACTCAGCTCCCAAGACATGGAGGAGCTGCTGCGTGCCCTGAGTGGAATGACTCTGAATCAGGCCAGACAGACCATCGCCTTCGCCGCTCTCAAAGACGGCAGGCTTTCGCCAGAAGATGTCAAAGATGTCCTGGAACGCAAGGCCCAGATGATTCGTGAGGGGGGACTGCTGGAGTACTTTCCGGTGGAAGACAATCGTTTTCAGCTGGGAGGCTTCGGCCGGCTCAAGAGGTGGCTCGAGCGAGCCAAGATCGGTTTCACCCGCGAAGCTCAAGAACTGAACTTGCCTGCACCCAAAGGGATTCTCATTGTCGGTGTTCAGGGTTGCGGGAAGTCCCTGGCCGCCAAGGTCATTGCCCGCCAGTGGAAGTTGCCCCTCCTGAAGCTCGATTCTGGAAGACTTTTCGACAAATACATTGGAGAGTCGGAAAAGAACTTCCGTAAGGCAATTAGCCTGGCCGAGTCCATGGCCCCGGTTATTCTCTGGATCGACGAAGTCGAAAAGGCCATGTCAACCAGTGGAGGTGAGGCGGACGGCGGTTTAAGTCGCCGCCTGTTTGGAGCCTTTCTCACCTGGTTACAGGAAAAGCAGCATGAAGTCTTCGTGATTGCCACCGCCAACGATCTCTCAATCCTGCCTCCGGAACTCTTGAGAAAGGGGCGCTTCGATGAGATCTTTTTCGTGGACCTTCCCAATGCCGATGAACGCCGTCAGATATTCAAAATTCACCTGAAGCTTCGAAAGCAGGATCCAAAAAAATTCGATTTGCAGCGGCTGGTGGAAGCCACAGAGGGTTTCAGCGGAGCGGAGATTGAGCAGGCTGTGATCACTTCGCTTTACCGCGCGCTCTATTTGAAACGCCCCCTGGACACGGAACTTCTCCTGAAGGGATTTGCCGAGACGGTTCCCCTCTCCGTCTCCCGTCGGGAGGATATCCAGGGACTCCGTGAAACCGCCCGCAGCCGCTTCGTGAGTGTGAATTAGGGGGCCGTGTGTTTTAAAATTAAATTTTTTTTTGAAAAATTTAAATTTTAAACACACGGCCCCCTTCTAAAATAAAACTACCCTCCCTGAGACTTTCTGATATGCTTACGCAAAGGAGTTCATCGAAAGCAATGAACAAAGACGTTATCGACATCTCAAACCTTCGCCTACCTAACTTCTCTCCCAAAATGATTCGCATCGGCCTTGGAGCTGTCCTGGGATTGATTCTGATTCTAAGCACCTTTTACCAGATACAGCCGGAAGAGGTCGGCGTGGTCATGCGCTTCGGTAAGTACCAACCTCCCCTCAGGGAGCCGGGTCTGCGAATGAAACTGCCTTTTCTAGATCGCGTTCTCAAGGTGCCGGTGCAGAGGCAGCTCAAACAGGAGTTCGGTTTTCGTACCGAGGAGCCGGCAATAAGGACCCGCTATGCCCAGGACAGGTTTGCGGATATCTCCGTGATGTTGACCGGGGACCTCAACGTGGCAGTGGTGGAGTGGATTGTGCAGTACCGTGTTTCGGACCCTTATCTGTATCTCTTTAAGGTTCGGAATGTGGAGAGCACATTCCGTGACATGACGGAGGCCGTCATGCGAGCGGTGGTCGGGGATCGCACCGTCACCGAGGTGCTCACCGTGGGCCGTCAGGAAATTGAGAGCACAGTCCAGGAGCAGTTGCAGGAAATGTGCCGCCAGTACGACACGGGCATCACTATTGATCAGGTCGTTTTGCAGGATGTGAATCCGCCGGATCCGGTCAAGCCTTCCTGGGATGAGGTTAACCAGGCACAGCAGCAGAGTGAGCGGTTGATCAACGAGGCGCAGGGTGAATACAACCAGGTGATCCCACGCGCCAAGGGCGAAGCCGAGCAGACCATTCTGCAAGCTGAAGGCTACGCGCTGGACCGCGTCAATCGTTCCCAGGGAGATGCTGCCCGCTTCAATGCCCTGTACCAGGCTTACAGTCGATCCCCGGAAGTCACCCGTCGGCGCATGTATCTGGAAACCATGGAGAGGGTGCTTCCGCGTCTGGGCGGTAAGCTTTTCATAGACAAAGACGCGCAAGGAGTTCTCCCGTTACTTCCCTTGGAGAGTTTGCGGGGACTCACTGCAGCGGATGGAACAACCAACAAGAGGGGTGATCAATGAGCAGGAAAACACTGATACTTCTGTTGGCTCTGGTGGCGGGGCTGATTCTACTCTTAAGTGCGGCTTTTATTGTAGATGAAACGCAGCAGGTGATCATCACCCAGTTTGGAGATCCCGTGGGGGATGCCATCACCAAGCCCGGCATTAAGTTCAAAGTACCTTTCATTCAAGACGCGAACTATTTTGACAAACGTTTCCTGGAATGGGACGGTGACGCCAACCAGGTTCCCACCAAGGACAAGCGCTTCATTTGGGTGGATACCTATGCCCGCTGGCGCATCACTGACCCCCTCAAGTTCTTCCAACGCCTGCGCGACGAAAGAGGAGCTCAGTCCAGATTGGATGACATTCTGGATGGCGAGACTCGCAGTGCCGTTGCGCGACACGATCTGGTGGAAGTCGTTCGAAGCACTAATCGGGAACCTGACGCCGACTTAATGGAGTCCGAAGAAGAGACGGCGATCCTGGAAAAGGTTGAAAAAGGACGGCAAGCGATCACTCGGGAGATCTTAGAAAAAGCCTCTGCTCGTGCTGCAGATCTGGGCATCGAACTCCTCGATTTACGCTTGAAGCGGATTAATTACGTCGAAGAGGTGCGAAGGGATGTGTTTGCACGCATGATCGCCGAACGCAACCGGATCGCAGAGCGCTTTCGCTCCGAGGGGCAAGGAGAGGCGGCGCGGATCGGCGGTGAGAAAGAGCGCGAATTGAAACGGATTCAGTCAGAAGCCTACCGTACTGCTGAGGAGTTGCGCGGGAAAGCGGATGGAGAAGCAACCGGGATCTATGCGAACGCCTATAATCGCGATCCCTCCTTCTATGCCTTCATGAAGAGCCTGGACACGTACGAA
>JALLOM010000248.1 GCA_027717865.1 Acidobacteria bacterium AH-259-O06
GACCATCGGCCTCTGTTGATGCGTCAGAGGTCCACAGGCTGAGAAGGCTGCGTCTGAGTCACAGAGGTATAGCAGATAAGTTGGGCGTGAGTCACAGCACTGTGGCGAGAGTTTTGCGGGGTGGTAATGGTGACAAAGGCCGCTACTGAGATATGCACTTATGCGCCTTTTTACCAAGAAGAATAGTAGAGAGAAGGGGATTATTAAGGGGGAAACAAACTATGGGCTATGCACCTGCCAACGACTTTTATCAAGAAGCAGTAGTAGGAACCCGGACTAGCTGGTCGAAAGGTACTGGCAGATACACTCCCCCTCCTGCCCAAGGGGTTTTTGTTTGGGTTTGGCCTCAAATGAATAAACAGGAGAGAGAGAATCGGCCCTAAAAATGTCAACGATCACCGAAAACTGATCTTTTTTAAACACTTGCCGGGTTGTCAAAGGCAAAGACATTGCCCGGAATTTACACGACTCCCGGCCCATACATTTTAAGGCCACGATCAATGTATCACAAAGGGTTAGGGTAGTGCGAAGATGGCGCGTTTTATTTCGTGGGTAGTTGGTTGTGGGTAGTTGGTTGTGGGTAGGGGGTCTTCTCTATACATTCTTCTTGATAAAAAGGCGCAATTATACACTGGAACAATACTGGTTATGACTGGAACAAAAACCCCCCAGATTTGGCCGCCTGGAACCCCTGCAAACACTGGGCCGGTTTTGGCGAAAAGAGCTGGAACAGAAACATATGTTTTTTGGACACTTGCCAAGAGTAGGGCTTCCGCCGGTTTCCGACTTTTGGATTGCGTCTACAATACGAAACCGGTAGTATCTTCGGCCAAAGAAATCCAACACAATTTAAGAGGGGAGGTCACTGATTTTGAAAAGAAGTGGCAAAGGGGCCGGATGATGAGCAGATCGCCGACGGCTCCGATCGTCCACCCACGCCCACTGATCCTTACCCTACTGCTCGCTGCTACTCTAAGCACGGAAGCTTTCACTATAGCGGGTATTGAAGCCAAGGTGGAAGATCGAGTCTTGCAGGCAATTGAGGCGGATGGAGCCACTCGTGTAATTATCAACCTACATCACCCATCAACACCTCTGACAGCCACTGATGAGCGCAAATATGCAATAGATGAAGCGCAGCAGTTTATTTTGTCAGTCATGCGCCCGGATGATTTCAGCCTTATCTACAAATACGACAATGTACCTGCCTTAGCCGCAATAGTCACAGCAGATTCGCTTGAGATCTTGAGATCTCATCCCGAGGTGGACTCCATTCAGATCGACGAACTTGGCGAGGCACTTCTGGCCGAAAGTGTGACTTCTACCGGAGCGGATATTGTACACACAGGCCATGGGTTCACGGGCCAGGGTGTGACGGCAGCGGTTCTGGACACCGGTATTGACACTGATCACCCGGATTTTGCAGGGAAAATTGTTGCTCAGCACTGCTTTAATTCAGGTTTAATTTTTGACGACTGCCCGCCTTTTAACACTGCGGAAAGCACAAGTGCGGAAGATGAGAATGGGCACGGAACCGCTGTCGCAGGGGTACTTGCCTCTAGAGGCGTTGTCAGTTTCAGTGGGTTCGCTCCAGACGCCAATATTGTTGCGGTGCGAGTCCTTGACACGAAAGGAAAGGGGTTCGTCTCAGATTGGATAAGGGGGTTGGAGTGGACACTGGAGAACCTGGATACCCTTGGAGTGAACGTAGTCAATATGAGTCTTGGTACAAGGGATGTTCTTTACAGCGGAAACTGTGATTCGCAGCAGCCAGCACTGGCTAACATTGTCGAGCAACTGATAGCTAGAGGTGTAGTGATTTTTGCTGCTACAGGCAATGAGGGATCGGCCAGTCAGATTGTAGCTCCTGCCTGCATCACCGGAGTTATTGGTGTTGGTGCGACCTGGGATGGCAATTTTGGTCGCATACCTCCAGAAGGCACTTATCGGGATTTGGACCCAAGCCTCCCAGATTGCTATGACTGGACAGATCTCAGCACTATCGCTTGCTTTACCAATAGCAATAGCGAAATGGACTTGGTAGCCCCTGGAATACTAGTGGTGACTTCAAAGGTTGGAGGCGGGGTCGGCCCCCAGTTGGGAACTTCGTTGGCTTCACCTGCCACTGCTGGTGTGGCCGCTCTAGTCCTTGAGGCTGCTCCCAGCATGACTCCTTTTGATGTCGAAAGAACATTAAAGGAGACTGGGACAGCGATCACGGATTCCAAAAATAATTTGCAGTTCCCTCTGATCAATGCTCTTAATGCGGTCAACACTATTCTGCGTGACCCGAGCGTTGTATTCAGTAGATCCCCCAATGTGATCCCGGTGTGCGACGGATCAGGCTTAGGCCAAACCACACTTACCTGGGATGCAGGGAATGCTAACCAGGTAGAGGTCCGGGTCAACTCACCGAGGGGACCATTGGTGGCCAGAGGTGGATCTACAGGTTCAGTGCAGACTGGCAAGTGGGTCAGAAATGGGATGACGTTTTACCTGTTGAACGCTACCAATGGCATCTTCCTGGCTGCCGAAACCGTTTACCTGAGCACTTCTGAATGCGGGATAGAGTTGACCGCCACTCCTAATCCAGTTCGAGTCTGTGATGGCTCTGGTCTGGGACAAATTACGCTAAGTTGGAAAGCTCCCGATGTTACCAGAGTAGAAATCAGAGTTGGCTCGCCTGTGGGAAACTTGCTATCGCGAGGAAGTTCAATAGCATCTGTTCAAACCGGCAAATGGGTGAGAAACGGAATGATGTTTTATCTTCTGAATGCTGATAATGGCGGCGTCCTGGCGACTCAGACAGTGCAAACGACGCTTCTTGGGTGCATCATAAGGTTGACAGCTTCACCAAACCCCGTCCAGGTTTGTGATGGTTCAGAAACAGGCCAGACAACACTCAGCTGGGAGACTACTGATGTTAGCCAAGTAGAGATTAGAATCGGCTCACAGTTCGGCAAACTGTTCTTTCGAGGTGGTCCCAGAGGATCAGTCCAGACGGGTAAATGGGTCACAAGTGGAATGGTGTTTTACCTCATCAACGCAACTAATGGAGCAGCTCTGGTAACTGAAACGGTCTCTTTAACACTTGTGGGCTGCCCTGGAAGGATAGAGATTATCTTTAGCCCAAATCCGGTGTCGAAAGGTTTCTCCGGCGAGTGCGCAGGTAAGTATTGTTACTCAGTCAGACTCAGGGAGATTAACGGCGTGCGAATAACGCTTACGAAATGGCTTGTGGACGGCAATGACTTAACTGATAGGCTTATGATAGAGTTCTTTCGTACGAATCAAGTTGCTCCTTTTGGTGAGATCAGAACTTCTATAATCCATGGAAGGTCTCCGGGATCGAGTCTCTGGCAGTTCACCTACCGAGACACAAACGGGAACAGCAATTTATCGAGCAGCGGGACTGTATAGCTCTTACCATAAAGTCTCTCATTCAAACCGGAACCGTGCCCTTCACGCCTTGAGAGAGGCGTGCGCGCACGGAAGGACGCAACTGGACCCCTCCAGTCAAGGCTCGCGGATTGTTTTACAGTGTGACGGTGTTGAGGACATTGTCTGGACTTCCGTCTGCAAGTCTCCCTGCAGAGTGAATCCCCCCAAGTTTGCACTTGTCACAACTCGCTTTCATCCACAGATAAAGTCAAGGTCGACGCGAAGTGGAACAGGATTCCTAACAAACCGGATTTTTTTACAGGCACACGCAGACAGGGGCGGGTTTCCCAGGGGTTTTATCAACTATACGGCCCTTTGTTTGACTCAGAGTAAACCCCTATCGGGCCAAAATGTTAAGTACTGTTAACCACCTTGGGGGGCTCTCTAATGGGCCAAGGCTTGGAGTGACCCCTATTTTCTGAAGGCCGTTAACCTGGCACGGGACTTCTAATAGTGGTATCGCTCCTTGGGCATGGCAGCAGCCTCTTCCAAAGATGGGAAATCGGAGGGCCTTTGCCGAGAGGGTTTGAGGCATACAAAGTTCCGCTGGTCACCCGCTACGTCGTTCCCTCTTTTTGGTCTTGGACTGAGCCGTCAACAGGGCTTAAACCCGTGTCAGGAACGGTAGCATGCGGCAGTAATCTCTCTTGGGCCGGTGGTGTCCAGGAGGGCCTTTGCGCACCGAGATCTGTTTCAGCCGGTTCTGGGTCTTCATGTACAAAGGTCGTGACTAGGTGCTCCGGTCTCGGCTGGGGTAGTTGTGAATGAATTTCCGTAGTACTGGTAGTATCCCCGGAGCTTCCTATTGAGGGCCTCTCCTTGCTCGTCCATTCATACTCTATGTCCGGACCATTACCATGAGCCAGCCTCACCCGTGTTTCCGTAGCCTTAACCTCCGAAATACCGAGTGCGGATTTGAATTCCTCTAGCTGCTCGGCAACAGGAAGACGATCACCATGCGCTTCCATGTAGCGTAGAATCCAGTAGCCAGTCATCAGATCCATCCTCTGATCCATCCTCTCCAGTGCAGCCCCAAAGGTATCGACATCCTCATCATCATTCTTCATCTCCCCTCTGGAGTAAGCCCCGGTCAGCTTGAGCGTCATATCCGCTGCCTTCAGTCTGCTCCTCCAGTCCGGGCGGTCTTTGACGTTCGTGGCTTCTAGCGCCTGTTTGACGGTGTGAAGGGCATCTTCGGTGGTTAGTCTCGCGTCTCCCATGCGTGCTTGGATCTCCCATCGGATGTTAGGCTTGGCAAGGTTCTCCGAGCCAATTACGCGAGCGCTGTCATAACCCGTGTCATAGGCCTCCAGTGCTGCCTGTGTGGCATTGCCGCCATTCTCGACATACGCCTCGATCCAGCGCTGTTGCTTCACTGTTAGTCTAAGTGACATTTTCATTTCTCTACTATTTTACGATGATCAGGGCGGCCTCTGTGTTGCGTGGTGTCTTAAAAGAGCCACTTTGGCGCCCCCACTCGCTGCACGAGCGTTGCCTCGGGCTGGAATGCAAAAGGCAGGCAGGGGGTTTACAGGAGCGTCAGAGGATCTGATTGTCAGATTGTCAGAAGATAGGGGAGTAAGGAAGTAAGAAAGCAGGGAAAAGCCCCCATATATACCCCTTATCGTATC
>JALLOM010000249.1 GCA_027717865.1 Acidobacteria bacterium AH-259-O06
TCCGTTTTCTTTTTGAAGAATAAATAACTCCCTGTTTTCTTCAGGTACAGTTTCTCCAGTGGCATGAATCAAAGTTGATCCTTTTGAAGTAGTTCTGGCAAAAGCGTATTCTCCGTTTACAGTTATTTCATCAATATAAAACTCAATGCTCAATTCAATATTACTGAATACAAACTCATACGCTCCTTTTACTTGCTCTGTACCTATTGAAGTTGGTGCTCCTGATGGCATAAATATCCCATCTTCGGTATAAAGCGGTAGCACCTTACTTACATCAGAAGCATTTAATGCATCTCTATAAGTAAATAGCAAATTTTTGATTTCTTGTTTTTCATTGGTTTCCATTTTCCCTTTGTTTTGATTGTTAATTTGATTTTCTGAACTTTTTGTTTGGCAGGCACTAATTGAAATAATTGCTGCCATTAAGAGTATTGTACTTTTCATTTTCTTTCTCCATTGGGTTGCATACGTACTGTCAAAAATTTTAGCGATTAAGCCGCTAATTCATTGATTTTTATAGAGTAATGCCTACTTTGGCCTTTCTCCCCCCTCAGAGGGACCAAGCGAGACTTTTTCAAAGATAAGAAGATTGGTCCCCTCGTCGTAGAAGCTGTGGGAACTGGGGGAAACTCCGAAAAAAGCGTGGAAAAACCGCCCAGCCGTTTTTTCACCCTTCCCATAACGCTTGAAAACCCACGGCAAGCCCCTAGCTGCCGTCCGGCGTCGAGGCGCTCACAAAGTCCCCCCAGAAATGTCGCTGCCCCCATTGTGGGGCTCCCTCGGACTTTCTCTACCTTAACGATGGGAAAAAGGCGACAAAAGTGCCCAGTCCTTCATATCAACTTCCTTAGATTGAGGAATCTTCTCAATAGTAAAGCCACAGGCGCTCTGAAGGCAATCACAATTGCCCTCTATTTTGGTTGGAATTGGATAGAGTAAGGCGTCGAATAATAGGCCGTAGCAGGAACTCTTCCCGACAGTTTGCAAGAGGGCTAACTGCTCTCCTCGCCTTCAAGCATCTGCAAGATTCCTGTTGCCTCACCCACCTCGATAAGGTATCCATCGGGATCGCGCATGTAGCATCGGATCTCACCACCTCGATCGATCGGTGGCGTCAAAAACTCCGCACCCTTGGAACGCCACTCGTCGTACTGGGCCTTGATGTCAGCCACTCGGATGTTCATGAAGCTGCTAGCCTCCTTGGGGTCTACCGGCGGGGCTAATATCACGTCTGGTTTGTCCTCTGTGGGTCCACCACCTACGTTCAGGGTCACCCATGCGTTGGCCAACTTGATAATGCACGGATCTCTTTCGAGAAGTATCTGGCCACCAAGCACGTCTGAATAGAAGGCACGGGACCGTTCCACATCTTCAACCGTCAGAAAGTGCGTAAGAAGAATCCCCTCACGTGGTGCGGGGAATTCATCTCTTTTCATAAGCTACCTTTCAAGGTTTTCGGGCATCTGGGCCAATACCCTTGTCAACCCCAAACTTAGTTAAGGCTTTTGTACCAATTGGCCAGTTCCTGCCCGATCAAATGTGGGTTGTCCTCTTGTAGGAAATGAATGCCATCTTCGATGTCCACGGTTTTTAGATTCTTCAGATGCTTTTTGCACCATTCGACTGTCCGGCTTGTCTGACTTTCCCATTCCTATCAGGTCCGGCGCGATGCACCGACCCAGTGATACCAGGTGGGGAATGATGTTTCGCCATAAGTACGAAGAAGTCGGATTGCCATGGAGAAACAGTATCGGGTCGCCCTCGCCTTTCTCGATGTAGTGGATCTTTGAGCCGTGAACGGAGATGTAGTGAGACTGATAAGGAAAATCTGCCGAGATCTTTTGAGTAGTCATAATATGGACTTCTCCACAGTTTGTCTGCTCCCCGGCTGAGCTGCGCGACTTTTTGTAGATAGTAGACCTTCAAGGGGTTAATGGCAATGGGAAAACCCCAGAAAACCCCACGGCTAAGAATCATGCTCCAGTCGAGTGCACCGGTGGGGGAGACCCTTGTATGGGTCCGGCTCAGTCGCCACCCTTGTACTTGAAGGAGAGCTTCACCTTGGCCCGGTAGTTACGAACCTTTCCGTCCTGGAGCTGCATGTCCAACTCCACGATTTCGGCGATGCGAAGGTCCCGCAAGGTCTTTGAAGCTATCTCGACGGCTGCCGCAGCCGCCTTCTCCCACGACTCGGTGCTGGTCCCTACCAACTCGATCACTTTGTAGACATTCTCTGCCATGTTGTTCTCCTCTCATCTCAAGCGCTGAAGACGGTTCCGATCCGGCCCGCTGCGGTCTTTTCTAGAACCTTGTAATGGCTGATGGTCTTGCCGACCATAAGTCCCCCAGCTGTGGAAAGATTTGCCTAGATCTTAGACCGCCGGGCAGCTAAAGACAATGAATATCGACAGAAAAGCAGAAGGTTTTCTCTACTATCTCTCGGGGCAGGACGATCTATCTTGTAGGCTGGTCAAGGCTCCAGATTCATTCGCCGCAGCAGGTTCTGTAAGCGATGGTCGGAGCGGAGGAACCGAACCTTTACGGCGATTAGACGACTCTGGCGAGCACACTGTATTAGCTCGTAAAGAGCTTAACCAGTGCAAAGACGTGTGCTAGAGCGAACAATGGGACGGTGAAGTTAGGGGCCAGAAGCATAGGAAACTGGAAGACGAGGGATGTGTCCGGCTTGTCGTGGTAGATGCGCAATAGCGAGGGTACTGAGAAGAACATGGAAATACCGGGACCAAAGAATACGAAGAAGCCGACGAAGTGCCAAACGATGAGAAAATCTTGCCCCAAGGGAGCAGTTGCTTCGAGAATGGCGACGATGACGGCGCTCGAAGCAAACAGCAGATCCGGAACGGATCCAAAGATCACGAAGTGGAGGGGTAGTTGACCTTGAATGTACTTGATGACTGTCCCGATGGCGAGCAGGCGAAGCACATGGAATGAGGCCAACTGGAGGTTAGACGTGTGGGATGCAGCAAGCACAAGCCCTTCCCTTGCCACATCGATGGCTCCAAACAATACGGCCGGGAGTGCCAACACCAGGACGAACCCAGCGAGGTTGGAAAGCCAGCGCGTATGCTTCAAAAAGACACCCCGGTTCCCAAGGTAGATTACCAGAGCCATCCAGGCCAGCATCACAACCAACCAACCAACGGCAATAGCCATATATCCTGGAGTCGTGTCACCAAAGTTGAGAAGCCAGAACCCAATCCACGCCAATTCACCCAAACCCAACCAAATAATTAGGGGTCGAACCCTTTCGTAGATTTCTCCGAATCGTGACATAAGTAGTCCTCTGTGTATTTTTGTCCTGGAACCCTACCGAGCCATGTTCACGCTTATTCCCTCAAGGCAGGAGACTTCAGCTCCGCATGTTCACGTTTTCTGGACGCCCTTCATGCCCTAAAGCTAACATCCTCGTCTGCAGCGGCAGGTCAGTGAAACGAGGGATGGGTTACCAATAACGCCCGCTCTGATAAAATTAGCCTATCCAGGCCTCTCTGTGGGAGGCGTATCTCCTGGCCCAGGCAGGGGACTCTTTCTACCACCCGCTGCTTCCCCATCGAGCAGGGCCTTTTCATCTGGATACGCGTAGAGAGTGGGGGCATGATGCTGCATGAGCCCGCCCGTGTCGGCGGTCGGCCCATATGTGCTATGCAAGTCATGCTTTAGCATACGCAGCATCTCCGTTTGCTGGCCACGGTGGTGAGCGGTATGCGCAATTCGCCGCACCATAATCCAGGCCCGAGTGCGTTTCACGTCAAAAAACTGAACTTCTTCCTCCCACCACGCCTCATCCTTTTTGCGCAGCTGATCGAGCCGTCTTGACGAATCCTGCGCATACCTACGAATGAACTCGATTCGTGTCTCCGTCCCGGGAAGTGGTGGAGCCCCAACATCCACCCCCAGGATTTCTTTGAACCAAAAGTCCTCGCTCACACACTGGTGAACCATTTGTTCCTGTACGCTGCGACCGCGTGCGTCCTTGGAGTGAGGACGGATGGGGAGTTCCATGTCCTTGAACATACTCCATACGCTCAACACCTTGATACACTCTGTTTCGTACGTGTCGACGATAAACTGATAGGTCATAGCGCCCTCCAATCAGTGATAAGGAGCTGAAGCTTCTCGTCGTGACCTCATTTTAATATCTTCAGACAGAGGTTCTTGATTAAAGTAAACCTTGGTCTCGGAGTATGAACCCTTGCTATTATATGTTTGCATTCAACCGCGGCAAAAGGGGTTAGCGCACCTTACGATTCAGCCCCAAACAGACACCTAACTTTTATGGAAGGAAAGGAGGCCCTATCATGGAACGCCCGATCAGTGAAATCGGCTTCACTCCCAAGGTCAAGGCAGCCCAGGAGAAGCGCGGCTCACGCGCCTCCTACGCCAAGATGGAACAGCGGGGCGACCAGGGACCCTGGCGCGATGTTGTGACGCCCGAACTCGCGGAATTCATCGCCGAGCGGGACTCCCTCTATCTGGGCACTGCGGGCGCGGATGGTCAACCGTACATCCAGTACCGCGGCGGTTCTAAAGGCTTCCTCAAAGTGCTGGATGAACACACGCTTGCGTTGGCGGACTTTGCGGGGAATGCCCAATACATCTCCCTGGGAAATCTGAGTGAAAACAACAAAGCGTTTATCTTCCTGATGGACTATGCGAACCGCCGTCGCATCAAAATCTGGGGCACCGCCGAATTCGTCGAAGACGACCCGCAACTGTTGCAAAAACTTGTCGACGCCGATTACAAGGCGCGACCAGAGCGCGTCTTGCGTTTCAACGTGAAGGCATGGAGTCCCAACTGCCCCCAGCACATCAAGCAGCGATTCACGGTCGATGAAATGGCACCGAAGATTAAAAAACTTCAGCAGTGTATTGCGGATCTGGAAAAAACCAATGCTTCCCTGAGAAAGCAACTCGGTGAAGCTGTGCGTGAGCTGGCTGTCAGAGAACCTAGTGCGCCACTGATAGCGTCACTACTGTCTGAGACACCGCCGGCAGAAAAAGGTTGTGGAGTTGACTGAAGCGGCGAGT
>JALLOM010000025.1 GCA_027717865.1 Acidobacteria bacterium AH-259-O06
AGGTCTGACCCCAACCCTCCTGCTCCATCAAGACCCCAATGAACCCTCGTGATAGATGGCTCTATATAGTTGATCCGCCGAAATCAGGTGTCGAGAATATGAGGATCGACGAGGCATTTCTCCGTTGGGCAGAAAAGTGTGCCGAGAAAGTGACAGTCGTTCGCTTCTATCGCTGGGCAGTCCCCACCCTTTCTTTGGGCAAGCACCAAAAGCTTGAGGGGGCCGTCGAGCGGGCCTATTGGAGACAAGCGGCCATTCCAGTGGTCCATCGGCCCACGGGTGGCCGGGCCGTTTTTCATGCCCATGAGCTCACCTATGCAGTCGCTTCCAACGATTTAGATCATTTCCCGCTTGGCAGCGCAAGAGACACTTATCGTGTGATTGCCGCAGGTATAAAAGAAGGACTAAAGCGCCTGGGAATTGTCGCCCAGCTGGCGGAAGGTGTTCGGGAATCGGCACTGCCGGCGCGATTAAGTTGGAAGAACCCCTGCTTCCTTTCCCCTTCTCGCTATGAATTGTTGTTGGATGGCTGCAAGATAGTGGGAAGTGCGCAGAGGCGATTGAAGCGGAGTTTCCTCCAGCATGGTTCCATTCCGCTGCGGGTCAATTATGCACAGATGGCCGCAGCCCTCGCTGTCGAACAGGAGGTGCTCAGGAAGAGCCTCATCTCCGTATCGGAGGCAAGCAGAGGCGAGGTGACCTTCGAGATCTTGTGCGAAGCGCTTAAAGAGGGGTTTGAACAGACCTTCAATGTTCGGCTCATGGGTCCCCGGTCCAGGTGAAGCTATACCGGGTTGCGACTTTTCTCCCAAAATTGCGTCCCACCAGAGGGATATGCTATAGATCTTTCTGGTTCCGCAAATGGCCAAACAACAACATTCAAAAGACCTTAACGAACGCGCTTGCGATGTCCTACAAGTACTGATTCGGGAATACGTGCGTGATGGCAAACCCGTTGGTTCTCGTCGATTGGCGAAGATTCACGGTGAAGGGTTAAGTCCAGCCACCATCCGCAATGTTATGGCTGACCTGGAGGAAATGGGTTTTGTCACGCAGCCTCACACTTCAGCTGGAAGAGTTCCAACTGTGAAAGGCTATCGTTTTTACGTAGATTCCCTGTTGGAGACGAAGCGGCTTGCCAGTCAAGAGGTGGATCGAATCAAGCGCAGCTTAGAACAGGAGACGGATCCCGGGGAATTGATGAGCAAGACTTCTCAAATTCTCTCCGCTTTGTCGAGCAATGTGGGCTTTGTGCTGGCCCCACCGATCTCCCTGGCAGCCATGAAGCATATCAAGTTCGTTCGGATTTCCCGGCAGCGGATACTTGTGATCTTGGTGACGGGAACAGGGCTGGTTCAACATCGACTCATTCATCTAGATCAAGATCTGACGCAGAGCGAACTGGATCAGGCGGGTCGCTACCTGGTGACCCACTTCGAGGGTAAAGCACTGCTTGAAATCGGAGATGAGCTGCTCAGTCTTATGTTAGAAGAGAAATCCCTTTACGACCGCATGCTGAAGAATGTGATTTTGCTTGGATCTGCCAGCTTGATGAAACCCGAAGACGATGAGGAATCAGAAGTCTATCTGGGAGGCACGGCCCGGATTATCCAAAAACCTGAACTCGCTGACATCAATAGAATGATTGCACTGTTTCGAACCTTTGAGGAGAAAAGCCGCCTGGTTAAGATCATTACCGAATGCCTGAAGTCCAACCCGTCAGGTCCAACAGTGACGATTGGTCTCGAAAAGCACATTCCAGAAATGAGAGACTGGGCACTAATTTCATCCCCTTATGTTTACCAGCGGAAAATGTTAGGTGGTCTAGGGATTTTGGGGCCTTCTCGGATGGAATATGAGAAGGCTATTAGCTTGGTCGACTACGTGGCGAAACTCTTCGGGAAGTTACTGAGCACTAACTAGACGGCAGGAAAAAATCGCTCGAGGAGAGTTATGGCGAAGCACACAAAGAACTCGGACGTAAAAGACGATAACGAGCATTGGCTGGAGGCGGAAGAAGGCAAGGAGGAGTCTGAAAACGAGGAGCTTGATTTTTATCTTAAAACTATCGAGAACCTGGGCAAGGAAAGAGACGAAAATTATGATTTGTTGCTGCGAAAGCAGGCGGAGTTTGAGAACTACCGTAAGCGAGTCGAGAAAGAGAAAGAGGAACTGCGAATCACGGCCCAGGCTGAAGTCATCAGGGAATTACTGGCGATCCTGGATGCCTTCGAAAAAGGGCTTCGTACTTTGGAGGAGGGATCTAAAGATTCTCAGCTGGAAACCTACCGTCAAGGCTATGAGCTGATGCTCAAGGAGTTTCGGTCGATTCTTGAGAAATTTGGTGTGACCGAGATACCGGGAACTGGAGCACCCTTTGACCCTAATGTGCATGAAGCCGTATTGACAGAGATGACCACGGAGTACCAGGAAGGCGAGATTTTGGACGAATACCGCAAAGGTTACAAGATCAAAGGCCGGCTTCTGCGCCCCTCACAGGTAAAAGTGGCTGTCCAACCGGACGGACTGTCCGTCGGGCAAGAGAAATGGCAGGAAGAGGGGGAGTAAACTTTCCACTTCAGCTCAGCCCGAGCCACTAGCTTGAAAACGGCCCTGAGCGATCTTATGATCAATTTAAACCGAGCGTAGGAGCAGTAAATTTGGCGAAAAGAGACTACTACGAAGTGCTCGGCGTCGATAGAAACGCCGGCCAGCAGGAAATCAAAAGTGCCTACCGTAGATTGGCCATCAAGTACCATCCTGATAAGAATGCCGGAAACAAGGTGGCGGAGGAAAAATTCAAAGAGGCTGCTGAAGCTTATACTGTGTTGAGTGACCGAGAAAAAAGAGCTCGGTACGATCGTTTTGGTCATGCGGGTGTGAGCCCAGGAGTCGGAGGTTTTGAAGGGTTCGATCCCGATATTTTTGCAGATTTCAGCGATATCCTGGGCGATTTTTTTGGCTTCGGAGATTTCTTTGGCGGCTCTCGAAGACGTGCCAATCAACCCCAACGCGGCGCTGATCTTCGTTACGATTTGAAGATCAATTTTGAAGAGGCTGTGTTTGGTGTGAAGACCAAGATCAAGATTCCGCGCCAGGAGAATTGTAAGAGTTGTGGTGGCTCGGGAGCGGATCGTCGTCAGGGACTTGCCATGTGCCCTTCCTGTAGAGGACGAGGCAGTGTTCGATACCAGCAGGGGTTTTTCACGATTAGTCGAACATGCTCCAACTGCCGAGGTGCCGGACAAATTATCAAGAATCCCTGTCCTGAATGTCGGGGTCATGGATTGGTTCGAAGAGAAAGGGTCCTTGAGATCAAGATTCCTGCGGGCGTAGATGACAGCTCTCGCTTGCGCATCACTGGTGAAGGTGAAGGGGGGGTGAAAGGTGGACCTCCAGGAGATCTCTACGTAGTCATATCGGTCAATGAACACCCCTTCTTCGCACGCGAGGCCAACAATATCTACTGTGAGGTCCCTATCAATTTTGCCCAGGCAGCTCTGGGCGATGAGATCGCCGTGCCCACACTGGAGGGTCGGGAAAAGATCAAGATCCCAGCAGGAACTCAATCTGAAACGATTTTCCGTCTCAAAGGTCGAGGGGTTGTTAACTTGAATGGGCGTGCTAAAGGGGATCAATTGGTGCGAGTCAGGGTAGTTACCCCCACTAATCTGACCAAGGAACAGAGGGAACTTTTTAAACGCCTGGCTGCTATCTCGGGAGAAGCTCAAGAGCCACGCAATCTGTTTGAAAAGGTCAGGGAGGCACTTAGTTGAGTCGGTCCCTAAATTGTCGGGCCCTTTACGGCCACTAAAAAGGATGTATCGTGCGCTGATTCAGCTAGCTGCTCAAAGTAGAGCCCTTCTCCTAGGGGATCTGTCCTAACCAGAGACCACAGACCAGAATCACAGATCACAGGCCACAGACCACAGGTCTGTTGTCTGTGCTCTGTAATACACTCCCGCTGATGAAATACCTCCCATTCCTGGTTTTGCTTCTCCAACCGGTTGCGGTTTTCTCCCAGCAACGGCCTTTGGTAACCGAGCACGCGCAGACGGTCAAGCGAGGTTATTTACTATTGGATATTGGTGTCGAGTTCCTTCAGGATGCTGTCTTTCCTTTTTCCGGACTTGAGGGCGACTTGACTCGAACCGGCGTGTTCGGGGTTCGCATGGGAGCAGGTGAGGACGTCGAAATCCAGGTTCTGGGGACAATCCAAAATGTTCTAAACGTAGAGAATCGCTTTATGGGGCCGAACACCCCCCGGCTTGATTTTTCGGGAAATTCGACTAGCGATGTGGGGGATTTTAGCCTGGCCACGAAAGTGCGCCTCAAGGAGGAGACCGGGGGATGGCCGGCTCTGGGATTTCGCTTCGGCGTGGAGCTTCCCAATGCCTCAAACGAAGATGGGCTGGGAAATGACGAGACCAATGTCTTTGGGAGCTTGCTGCTGCAAAAGCGATTTGGAAAGCTAAAGTTTTTGACTAATTTGGGCGTCGCCATTTTGGGGGATCCGGTTGTGGCGGGCTCTCAGGACGACCTGTTTACCTACGGTGTAGCTTTGATATACCCGGTCCATCCTCGAGTCAATCTGCTGGTCGACGCCTATGGCCGCGCAGGGGCCGGGGGAGTGGGAACCGAGGAACAGTCGCTGCTGCGCTTGGGCTCGCAGATCAAAGCGGCAGGATTGTACTGGGATGTGGCGCTGTTTTTGGGATTCCGCGATGACGATCCGTCTTCCGGTCTTATCCTGGGTGTGTCGAAAGAGTTGAGGTTTCCGCTGTTTGGGAAGTGAAGAAGCTGACCCGCTGACCACAGATTATATTCAGCCTGTTGTATCCATTGAAGTTACTGGACTGGCACCCTGCGAGATGCGGCGACAAGCGGAAGAAAAGCGCACTTTCTGCACCCTATACGCACCCTACGGTTTCTGAGGTGACGTCTCAGTGATTTTCTGGCTTTCACTGGATCAAGACCCCCCACGTGGCACCAAAAAGCGCAGTCTTCGTTGCCTCCAAACAGGAAGGCCCGAGCTTCACAGCTGTGACCATTGCCTTGGACAAGGTCCCTCAAGGCCAACCCCAGTATGGCCAGCGCCAGCTTTGGATGCGACTCCATGACCGGAAGATTCTAGCCCTCGCCGCTGAAAGTGACAGTGACGGTGCTCACAGTTCGCATGAGAATCCCCCACTACGAAGATCAACGCAACGGGACTCCTTGCCTTGGCGTTTTCTATTGCCTTTCACCCCCTGAAGGTCTACTATCTACAAGAAGTCAAGTCGCGGAGGAGACAAGCGTTGATTGGCAAGACCATCTCCCATTAGAAAATCCTAGAAAAGCTCGGCGAAGGAGGAATGGGAAAGGTCTACAGGGCCGAGGACACCACTCTAAAGCGAGAAGTCGCCATCAAAGTTCTCCCTGAGCAGTTCACCCAAGATCCTCAGCGATTGGCACGCTTTGAGCGTGAGGCGCAGCTTCTGGCTTCTTTGAATCACCCCAACATTGCTGCGATCCACAGCTTCGAGCACGCGGATGGTCTTCATTTCCTCGTTCTGGAGGGCGAAGGATTTTGGCTCTAACTCTCATCACTTTAGTGGTCCGTCCACCTGAGTTCTCAGCTGCCTTGATGGCCAAGTCTTTGATGAAAATTGCTTTAATTTAGTAGGAAATAAGTTTGTTCGGCGGTTTTAACCACGCTAAATAGTGTGACTGAATCTCTTGATCATACCCGCGCGGAAATCTTATCGGCGAAACGGTCATCCCAAGAACGAAAATCGCCATGACCATCGCCGCACACGACCTGGAATCTGTTCCAATCTGCAATCTCTGCGGATCAACCGAGTGCAGACGAAGTTTTAGTCGCAACGGATGGCAGTTTCGCATCTGTGCTCAGTGCGGCTTGGGACGGACAGATCCCCGCCCTACGTCGCAATCTCTAGGGGAATACTATGGTGAAGACTACTGGCGGAGGGGATTCAAGGGAGAGCAATACACGCCAAAGGAGATCAAACATCTGCTCTATCGCTATGGGCGTCGTGCCAGCTACTTGAAGCGCTACAAACGTAGGGGCTATCTGTTGGAAATCGGTACCGGTTTCGGCTTTTTTCTTGAATCCGCTCGACGACGGGGTTACGGAGTTCAAGGGCTTGAGTATTCAGCGTGGGTGGCGGAGAAAGCACGCTCGATGTTCAATCTTCCCATCCGAAACACTAGTGTGGCCGAGTTCGATCCAGGTCATGTGAAGTACGATTTGATCGTAGCGTGGCATGTGTTGGAACACCTCGCGAATCCGCTGGAAGCGATGCAACGGATCAGAAGCTGGCTTAAGGATGATGGGATCTTCGCAGTGGAGGTACCCAATTGCGGCAGTGTGGATGCAGCCCGTCTGGGAGACAAATGGGAGGGCTGGACAGCGCCGCACCATCTGTGGCATTTCACACCCCAAGCGTTGCAGCAGATGCTCGAAAAAGCGGGATTCCATGTCGTGGGGACGAAATATGGTCGCTCCACGTATATTCGGCATCGACTGAAACGCTACCCGGTCCTTAGATGGTTTCGCTGCCTGGTCGACTGCTGGTACAAGGGCACTTGGGTGAGAATGGTGGCGGCTCCCAAGCCCAGCGCCGGAAGACAAGAATAGAGTATGTCTCTGGCTAAACGACAGATCCACGGGTCGTTCCAAGTTCCAGGTTTCCGGCTCCAGGTTTCAGGTGGGAGGTTGGAAGGTTGAAAAGTTGGTAAAGCTCAAAACCTGAAATTGAAAAAGCCACTGTCAGGTTGAACCTTCAACTTTCCAACTTTTAACCTTCAACTCTTCAGCTGAAACCTGAAACCGTCTGTGGTTAGCTGCATCCGGAGGTGCTGCCGCAGACGGTGCAAACGTAGCAGTTGCCGTTGCGCTGCATCAGATTGCCGCAAGCTGAGCAGGTATGGGATTCGCGCTTATTTTCCTCTATCAGGCGCTGGGCAGCCCTGGTGGCTTCGGGCTGTCGAGCTTGCTCCGAGAAGCTTACCTGAACACCCTGATGGATGCTGCCATTGGGCTTGACGTTGTGGATGCCCAGTGCTTCCTGGACGTCAGGGCTGAGGTATTGGGTAGCCAGATAACGCACCACATAGTCCGGTATAGAGGTCGCGAAGGGAATCTGAGAATTATCGGTAAATCCGGCCGGCTCAAAGCTCATGTGAGCAAACATTCGCACATAGTCTTCCAGCGGGACACCACTCTGCAGACCCCTGGAGATTGCAATGGCCCAGGCCATGAGAATGCCCTGAAGCGTGGAGCCTTGTTTGGCAAAATTGAGGAATATTTCACCGAGACTCTTGTCCTCGGGGTACATGCCCATGGTGAGATATCCTTTGAAGCCTCTGATGCGAAACTCGTGTTGTAGGGCGGGATGATCCTTGGGCATGTTGCGATGCTGCGGCCAGCTGGCTGGTTGGGTCCGCTCTTTGTTGGAGAGTGGCTGCACCATTTTGCATCCATCACGGTAAATGGACACTGATTTCATTCCATATTTCCAACCCTGAATGTAAGCCTCCATGATGTCTTCAACCGAGGCTTCGTTTGGGAGATTAATGGTCTTTGAAATAGCGCCGGAAAGAAAGGGCTGAACGGCGCCGCACATTTTAATGTGACCCAAGTAGTGAATGGAACGAGTGCCATTCACAGGGCGGTCAGCGCAGTCGAAGACGGACAAGTGCTCCTCTCTCAAGTGGGGTGCTTCTTCGATCGTTTTCTTCTTCTCTATGTACCTCAGGATGTCATCGACTTCCTCTTGCGCATAGCCGAGTCTTTTCAGAGCTCGAGGAATGGTGTTGTTGACGATTTTCAAGGTACCCCCGCCCACCAGTTTTTTGATTTTGACCAGCGAAAAGTCTAGCTCGATACCTGTTGTGTCGCAGTCCATCATGAAAGCAATGGTGCCGGTCGGAGCTAGGAGCGACACTTGGGCATTTCGGTATCCGTGCTCGGAACCCTTCTCGATAGCCTGATCCCATACCTCCATGGCGGAATGCAGAATATCCATGGGGACCATGGCGGAGTCTATTTCGGATAAAGATTCACGGTGCTTGTGGATGACTTGCATGGTGGGAACCCGGTTTTTCTCAAATCCAGTGAAGGGACTCATGTGCTCGGCGATTTGCGCACTGGTTAGATATGCCTGACCAGTCATTAGAGCGGTAATCGCAGCTGCCAAGTTGCGAGCCCGATCGCCGTCGTAGGGAAGACCACGAGCCATCAAGAGTGCTCCCAGGTTGGCGTACCCCAATCCCAGAGTACGATACGCGTGGCTGGTCTTGGCGATCTCTTTCGTGGGATAGCTGCAATTGTCAACAATGATCTCCTGCGCCAGGATTACGATTTGGACCGCTCGCCGGAAGGATCCAATGTCGAATTGACTATCTTCCTTCAGGAACTTCATCAGGTTCAGCGAGGCAAGATTGCAGGCCGAGTTGTCCAAAAAGACATACTCCGAGCAGGGATTGCAGGCGTTGATGGGGGCGGTATTAGGACAGGTGTGCCAGTCATTGAGGGTTGTGTGAAACTGCAGACCCGGATCACCGCAAATCCAGGTGGCTTCGGCTATCCAACCCATGATTTCTCGCGCTCTGTAGGTCTGAACCACTTCGCCCGTTGTCACTTTACGGGTTTTCCATTCCCCATTTCTAATGACCGTCTCCATAAACTCATCTGTCACGCTCACACTATTGTTGGCATTCTGAAACTGCACACTTCGGTAGGCTTCTCCATCGATGGAGTCGTCGTATCCGAGTTCGATCAGTCTGTGGGCTTTCTGTTCTTCCCCAGCTTTGCACCAAATATATTCCTTAATATCTGGGTGATCCGCGTTTAAGATGGCCATTTTGGCGGCCCGTCGTGTCGCGCCTCCCGACTTAATGGCACCAGCAAAGCTGTCGTACCCCCTCATAAAAGAGACGGGTCCTGAGGCAAAGCCACCCACGGCCAAGGGCTCATAAGAAGAGCGGATTTTTGACAAATTGACTCCGGAGCCCGAGCCTCCTTTAAAGATAATGGCCTCGGTCTTGGCCAGCTTCATGATGGATTCCATATTATCTTCAACACTATTGATAAAGCAGGCCGAGCACTGAGGATTCTTCTTGATGCCCATGTTGAACTGCACGGGGGAGTTAAAGGCCGCCATCTGATGAAGCAGTAAATGGCTCAATTCGTGATTGAAAGTCTGCGCATCTTCCTTGGAAGCGAAGTACTTCATCATCTGTCCCCAGGTGGTCAGGGTATTGACGATGCGGCCAATGAGTTGCTTGACACTGTTCTCCCGGTTGGGACTGCCGAGATGACCACGGAAGTATTTGCTGGCGACAATGTCTGTGGCCCTTTGAGACCAGAATTTGGGGAATTCCAAATCCTCTTGGCGGAAACTAACTTTTCCCGTTTTAAAATCTTTGATCTCTGCGGTTCGGATCTCCCATTCCACTTCGTCGAAGGGATGCCTTCCTTTCTGAGTGAAGTACGGTTCGATCTTGAGACCAGCTGATGCTTCCGCCTTTGCCTCAACTTTTTTCATTCCTTTTCAATCCTCCCAAGGATAGATTCAGATTATAGGATGCAGCCTATTCTAGAACCGCCCCCTGACAATTTAGACGATCGCTTGTCGCGCCATTTGTCCCATGATATAGGGGTTTCATTGCGACAATTATACTATATGTAGCGTCAGATGCTCGAGCAGCTCTTCTTTGGAGAGCCCTTGGACGCCAATCGTTTTCTTCTTTGATTTCTGGCCGTGAACCAGGAAGACATTCCGGGGCGGTAAGTTCAAGCACTTCGCCAAAAATTCCAGAAGCTGACGATTGGCCCTGTTCTTCAAGGGGGGTGCGGTCAAGCGGACTTTCAGCGCTCCGTTGTATGAACCCACGATTTCGTTGCCGGCTGCTCGGGTTTGCACGCGGACGGACAATAAGAGCGTGCCCGATTTTTTAGAGATCTTGATATCTTTCATCTTTGCGAACGTGGGCCAAAAATGGTAGTGCCAACGCGCAGCAAGGTCGCTCCTTCCTCAATGCCTATCCCATAGTCATGGCTCATGCCCATGGAAAGCTCTCTCAAAGGTTTTTGGCGGCTGCGGTTCACCTCGGCTAAGAGCTGGAACATGTTTTTGAAATATGGCCGAGAGGCTTGTGATTCTTCGTGGTAGGGAGGGATCGTCATCAATCCCTGCAAGTCTAAACTGGCCATTGAGTCGACTAGTTCCACCATGGCGGGCAGCTCCTGAGGGAGGACACCGTGCTTTTGAGGTTCTTCTCCAATATTCACTTCGATGAAAACCGGCAGTGTATTACCCCTTTTTGCGGCACATCGGTTGACCTTATGCACGATTTTGGGCCTGTCCAAGGTCTGAATCACATCGAAAAGTTCGACCGCCCGCTGGGCCTTGTTCGACTGCACGGGACCAATGAGGTGCCACTCAAGGCCTTTCGCATTCACCAAAGAGATCTTTTGCTCGGCTTCCTGGACACGGTTTTCCCCAAACAGCATTTGTCCCGCTCGGTGGGCTGTCTCGACGAAATCGGGGGGAAGAGTCTTGGTAACGGCCAGGAGTCGAATTTCCTCAGGATTTCGGCCACAGGCCAGAGCAATAGATTCAATTTCCCCCCACAGCCGCTTCAGGTTGGAGGCGATATTGAGCACGAGCATTAGTATACCGAGAATGAGGAGACATAAATGACGAATTTCGAATGACGAATTTCGTATGATTATCGAGTAAGGAGATTCATTCGTCATTCGTCATTCACGATGGTACTATGGCAGGGGAACCTTACAGGATGCACTCGGTGAGGCCGGGAAAATTCATCACGCTTGAAGGGGTCGAGGGCTGTGGCAAGAGCGTACAGTTACGCCTCTTGGAAGAGGAACTGCGTCGACGCAACGTTGCCTTCATCACCACTCAACAGCCAGGGGGGACACTCTTTGGAAGAGAACTCCGCCAGATTCTTTTGCACAAGGACGGAGCCAAACGTGAACCGGTGGCGGAGTTGCTGCTGTACCTGGCCGATCGGTATCAACATCTCAAAGAAATCATTGAACCGGCTTTGGTCCGTGGTCTTCATGTCATCTGTGATCGTTATCATGACGCCACCCTTGCATATCAGGGACATGCCCGGGGTATTGGCTTCAAAACCGTTGATCAATTGGCTGAGATTCTGCAACTGCGAGTTCCTCATCTGACCCTGGTTTTGGATGTGGAAGTGGAGGTTGGCCTGAAGCGAGCGTGTGAGAGAAACCAAAGAGAACACAAAGAGACGTGGGGGCGATTTGAGGCCGAGGATTTGGAATTTCACCGGAAGGTGAGAGAGGGCTATCGGTTGCTTGCGGAAAGGGAGCCCGATCGAGTGCTCCTCCTTGATGCCTCTGGCCCCCCCCACGAGGTGTTCAAAAGAATCTTAAGAGTGCTTGAAACGAGGGAAATGTTTGCAGCATGAGACTGGAAAACTTTGTTGGAAACCAACGGATCGTTGGACTGCTGCGGCGAGGCCGGCTTCCACAGGCCAGCCTTTTCACTGGCCCTGAAGGCATAGGGAAGAAGACGCTGGCTTTGAGCCTGGCCGCATTGACCAATTGTAAGGATGGCAGCGGGACCGATCTGTGCGAAAAGTGTTCTTCCTGCGTGAAGGCGTCAATTGGGAATCATCCTGATATTTCGCTCTTCCAGCCCCAAAAGCACTTCATTCGCATCGACGCGATGCGGGAGCTAAATCGGGAGGTCCAATTTCGACCCTTTGAAGGACGACTTCGCCTTTTCATCATTGACCAGGCGGAAACAATGACCCATGAGGCTGCCAACTCCATTTTGAAAACACTGGAGGAGCCTCCCGAGACATCCCGCATTGTTTTGGTCAGTGCTTTTCCTCACCGCCTCCTGCCCACCATTCGCTCGCGCTGTCAGGACTTTTGTTTTCATCCTCTAGATCGCAAAGAAATTCGGACTTATCTGGAGAATCATCTCCCCGGAGAGGATGCGGAGTTAAGAGCTGCTTTCGCCGATGGAAGCATCGGCACTGCTCTCGAGCTGAATCTTGAAGAGACCTTACGAGACCGGGACCGAATGCTGGAATTGCTCACCTCGTGGTGTCGACGGCAGTCCTTCGAAATACTGTACAGGAAGTGCGAAGAGCAGCCTTTGCGAAGTGACCTCAAAAAACGTGAGCGCGTACGACACTATTTGGATCTTTTGCAACTACTCGGTGAGGACCTGTACTTTCTTCAGGTAAACACCCCAGAGCGTGTGGTCAACCGGGATCAAATTACGGATTTAAAAAAGCTTTCGGAAGGTATAAGCTTGAGTTGGATCAAGGATTTACTTTACGATATTGATCGATCGAGATGGGAGATTGATCATTATGTGAATCCTCTGATGTGCTTTGAGACACTCTGGTTAATGAATCCGGGGGAAGCATCGAATGCTGGAAATCGTCACCGTCAAGTTTGAGGCAAATAAGACAACTTCCAACTTCCTGGCCTACGACGTGCGTCTCCGTGTTGGGGATCGCTGCATCGTGAGCACAAAACGAGGAGTTGAGTTGGGCCTTGTGCTCAAAGGGTGCAAAGCGGAAAATCTCCAACTTGGCGATTCTAAAGTTCATAAGGCTCTTAGAAAAGCGACCGAGCGGGACCTTTATCTTTATGAGAAGAAAAAAGATCGAGAAGATTCCGCGTACCGATTGTGCAAGAAGCTGATCAAAGCTCACAAGCTGCCCATGAAGCTCTCTAAAGTGGAGTATATCTTTGATGGGAGTCGTGTCGTTTTTTATTTAACGGCCAATCAGCGTGTAGATTTTCGTCGGCTCGTTAAAGATTTGGCTCGTCGACTGCGGACCCGAATCGAAATGCGGCAGATTGGTGCGCGTGACGAGGCCAAGTTGGTGGGCGGACAAGGCTGCTGCGGTTTAGGTGAGAATTGCTCTGCGCGGTTCTTGAAGGAATTGAAATCCGTCAGTGTTCGGGCAGCCAAAGAACAAGGTCTTACTGTGAACCCGGGTCGGCTCTCGGGTATGTGCGGCCGCTTGAAGTGCTGTTTAAATTATGAGATTGGCAACTGCGGCGGGGGCAGTTGTGGAAACCCTGCCTGTCACTAGCGTCTTCGAGCGAGCTACTAACCCTCCGTTTTAAGCTTCTTGGCCCACTTCTGAAAACGCTCAACCTCTCCAGAGGAGGGATTGTTCTGGACAAACTGCTCGCAGACCTTCACTGCCTCGACAAAGGCCTTTTGCTTTTCTAAGGCGCGGATGAGTTTTTCATAGGCTTCCACCCATTTGGGATTGTATTGAATCGCTTCTCGATAGCGGTCCTCAGCTGCCTTATAGTTGTCCCGCTTGTAGTAAAAGTTACCGATCTCCAAATGCTCTTTTGCTTTGCCTGGGTCAGGAAGTGGAGGAGCCTCCTCGACCTTTTCTTTGGTTCGATCCGCTCGGATCAATACCGGCTTCCTTTTCGACTTCTCCACCTGTCCAAAAAGGGAAGGAATCAGAAGTAGGAGAGAAAGAAGATAGACAAAAAGTCTCATCTTTTACGCAACCTAGTTTATTGGAGTTTTTACCACTTGTCAAAGATGGGACGACAATGTTAGGCTATGTACACCACTTACTGTCTAGACTGTCTCGACCCTTATCAGTTGACCATTTAGCGTTGAGGGGGAGTAATTTTTGGGAGAGGTAGATGATTATGGTTAACCGGAAACTGATTCGTCCGTCACTGTCTGAACTCAGAGAACAAGCATCTTCAAAGCATGGAGAAGGTCAAAGAAAGCGTGTACCCCCAGAACAAACCAACGCCGAGCAATATTATTATCTAAAACAGATGTCGAGTAGGACCCCGATGGTCATCAAACTACTCGACGGCGAGGAAATCTCCGGGGTAATTGAATGGTACGATAAGAACTGCATTAAGGTTAATCGGCAAAGGGAGCCTAATTTGCTGATTCCAAAGCACGTGATCAGATACATCTACAAGGAGAACGAAGTCAAAGGCGGTGATGAGAACGTTATGCTCGACAGCGGGGAAGAGTAAAGAGGGGGCCGTGTCTTTAAAATTTGAATTTTGAGACCAAAATTTAAATTTTAAAGACACGGCCCCCTCAGGTGCTTCAGAACATACTCATAAGCCCGTTCGCAGGCTCGAACATTGAAGCGAACAAGATCCTCCGTCGAAAACGTAAAGGCTTGCTTTAGCGCTTGATGGAATTCCGGCAGTTCGCGCGTTTCGTACAAGGGCACCAGGTAGCCATCCGCCAGAAGAAAATAATAAGAGAAAGCCGAAACAGTAATTCCAGAGTATTTCGCGAAGGGGTATATTTCATACAAACGTATCTGTGCGACCGTCATCTGTTCGACCGCGTGCATTTCGGCAAAGCTCGGACTTTGGACCCACTCGAAGAACCGTTCGATCGCCCTGGGAACCATCCAAGGGTCCAGAGGTACGTGGGTGGAAGTAAGAGGCTCAAGCGGACTCTGGCGGTAAGGGTTTGGTTCATCTGCGACCAAAAAGTTGTAAAGTTGAAGTAAATTGGCTTGATCAAGGTCGCCAACTGGTTTGTCGAGCTGTAGCAGAAAGGAAAACATCACTTCCGCCTGAGCGGGGGGAATTTCAGTTTCACTGGATGGAAAGATTTGTTGGCGTCTTTCACTCAGTTCGAATTGTAAAAGCCGTGGTACCAGGTACTTCTGGATGAGGGACCCGAGGTCAGTCCTACCAGCAGCCAGCATTTGCTTTTTCTTATTCAAGGAGACGAACTGGACGCCAGACAGGAGAGGAGAGTGCACATCAATACTATATCAAACTAAAGGTGATGCCCCAGTCTCGGACGTCGGTGGTAGTGGTTGAAGGGCTATTCGGCCGCGAAATGACACGAAAAGAGCACGAAATTCACGAACCCTGCGCACGAATAATCACCGGGATTTCGTGATATTTGTATTGTGCAGGAGCCGTGAATTTCGTGCTCTTTTCGTGTCATTTCGCGGCCGAATAGCCTCCCAAGCGTTGTCACCCTTCCTGGGGCCTGAAGGGCTGCAGGGAACAATCTTGGGCCTTTTTCCGTACCCATATAGGTAGAAGCTTCCACTGGAGACAAGAAAATGACTGAGACCAATGAGCAAGTCAGCACCGCTCGAGTCCGAATAGGACATTGGATCAACCGGGGGTGGGACTGGTTTGTAGAAGATTTGGGGATGCATATTCTGATCACTCTGATTCCCGCGCTGCTGATCTACAGCGGTTTTATAGTATTCCTGGTCGGTCCGGTTGCTGCAGGTGTAGCCCTGGCCGGGTTGCGAAAAGCCAATCTCAATCGGGTTGAATTCAAGGACTTCGCCGATGGCTTCAGCAGATATTTCCTGCCGGCTTTCTTGAGTGGGCTCCTGATTCTCGTGTTTTCAACGATTGGACTTGTGTTTTTGATCGTACCAGGCTTGGTCATCATGGCCATGTATCAGTTTACTTTTCACTTCATAGTGGATCGGCATGAAGATTTCTGGCAGGCGATGGAATCAAGCAGGAAATTAGTCTCTCACGATTATTTTGGTTTTACTGGGTTCATTCTCTTGTTGGCGCTAATCGACTTTCTGGGCGTGTGCTTCATGATGGTAGGTCTGTTGGTCACCTTGCCGGTCAGCTGGCTGGCAATTACAGCTGCTTATCTGGATTTCTCGGGTCGGCTGCCGGAGTCGGAGGTTCCTTCTGAACCGGTGCGAATCGACTGAGTCCTCATTGGGCAACCATTTCCACCAGAGTGCGAACTCCGAAGCCGGTGGGGCCTTTACTCTCCTGATTGCCCTTGAAGAGGTCAACTCCGGCCATGTCGATGTGACACCAGGGAACATCTCCAACAAATTCTTGCAGGAACTTTGCTGCGCTAATTGCACCTCCCCAGCGTGCCCCAGTGTTTTTAATGTCCGCAATCTGGCTTTCGATCTCCTTGCGATATTCGTCATCTAGGGGAAGACGCCAGAACTTTTCTCCAGAGAGCTCCGAAGCGCGCAGCAGCTTCTGGCAAATCTCTTCGTTATTACTAAATAATCCAGCTCGCAAATGCCCCAGAGCAACCACACACGCACCAGTAAGGGTAGCGATATCGATCATATATTGCGGTTGAAGCTGGCGGCCATAATGGAGGGCATCGGCCAGGATCAGGCGGCCTTCCGCATCGGTGTTGACCACCTCAATCGTCTTACCACTCATTGAGCGGATAACGTCTCCGGGACGCTGTGCCCGACCACTGGGGAGGTTTTCAACGGCTGGAATCAGACCGACGACGTTTTTCTTGATCTGGAGGTGGGCAATGGCCTGCATTGCGGCCAGCACTGCACACGCTCCAGCCTTGTCTGACTTCATTTCTTCCATTTGATGGGCCGGCTTTAAAGAAAGGCCGCCACTATCAAAAGTGACCCCTTTTCCGACTAAAACAATGGGTTGAGCTTTACTCGCGGGGCTGGCTAGGTGTCTCAGTATGATAAAGCGGCCCGGTTCATCACTTCCCCGTGCCACCGTAAGGATGGCACCCATTTTCTTCTCTTCCATTTCCGGTTCGCCCAGAACTTCGATTTCCAAACCGCACTTTTCAGCCACTTCTTTGGCCGTTTCGGCCAGTCGAGAGGGATTGACGCGGTTGCCGGGTTCGTTGACCAGCCTTCTCGCTAAGTTGGTTGCTTGAGCCAAAATTTCGCCGCGTTTCATCGCTTTTTCCACTTTTGAAGTGTCCAGATCCTGGTCCGTGGCGAAAAGAATTTCCTCGATGAAGTTCTTGGACTTATCCTGGGTCTTGTAGTCATCCGTATCACAGGTAGCTAAGAGGACCCCTTCGACTGCAGCCTGCGCGGCCAAGCTAGGTTCGACTTGGCTGCGCCGATACACAGACACCCGTCTTAGGTGGTAGCTTTTGACTTTGCGTACGGCCTGCATAATCAAATTACGGATGGATGGGGGGTCGTAGCTCTCCCTCTTTCCCGCCCCCAACAGAATCAATCGAGCGGTCTTCAGTTGGTTTGGGCGGTAGAGAACTGTAATTTGCCCGGCTTTCGACTTCCACTCCTCGGTACTCTTGAGCTCACTCAGCAGACCATTGAGTTTTTCATCCAACGCTGCCGGAAAGTCCTTTCCAATGTCCTCGTCCTCAAACATGGGGACGATGAGGGCGTCACACTCGATACTCTGCCAATTTGATTTGATGAGTCGGATGTTCATGATTTTCTCCGTCTTAGTTCCATTTCTACTTCGCGCTCAATTGCTTTTCGCCGAGCCGCCTCCCTTTTGTCATGGATCTGCTTGCCTCTCGCCAGGGCGATTTCCACCTTAACCTTGCCATTTTTGAAATAAAGCGAAAGGGGAACGATGGTGAATCCCTGCTTGATCGACTTGCCAATCATCTTGTTGATCTGGCGGCGATGGAGTAGGAGCTTTCTGGAGCGTAACGGTTCATGATTTGAAATGCTGCCATGAGAATAGGGGCTGATATGACAGTTTTCCAGCCACAGCTCTCCGTCTTTGATTCGTGCGTAGCTGTCTTTTAAATTTACCTTATGCTCACGGATAGCCTTGACTTCCGTACCCTGTAAGGCGATCCCTGCTTCGTAGCGATCAAGAATCTTGTAAAGGTGAAAGGCCTTTTTGTTCTTAACTACAACTTGCTCGGCCACAGCTCAATCTCCTAGGAATGCTGCCAGGGCATTTTGCCAGGGTCTAAGCACAGGTATCCCCTCTAGTTTCAGAAGATAGTTGTCAAGGACCGAATATGCGGGACGCAGGGCAGGAGCTGAGCAGGCCGAACCGTCGATCGGATTGACCTTGACGGGAATCCCTTTGAGAGCCGCGATCTCGCAGGCAAACTCGTACCAGGTGCAATCCCCGGAGTTGGTCACATGGTAGGTCCCCCTCTTTCCTCCTTCGATCAAACAAAGTGTCATATAGGCCAGATCAGTGCTAAAGGTAGGGCTGCCTCGCTGATCGTTCACCACATTCAGATGCTCTTCCTTCTTGGCTCGCTCCAAAACCTTCTGCACAAAATGAGATCCTCCTGGTCCGAAGAGCCAGCTCGTGCGAACGATTAGGTGAAGTGGGCACAGCGAGCGGACGAAAAACTCACCAGCCAATTTTGATCGGCCATACTCGTTCACAGGGTTAGCCGGATCCCACTCGCGATAAGGCCGGTCCTGTCTGCCATCGAAGACATAATCCGTGCTGTAATACAGTAGTTCACTCTTGTTTTCAAAAGCTGCCAGCGCCACGTTGCGCGTTCCCAGAGCGTTCACCCGGTAAGCCTCAAGGGGCTTCGACTCAGCTTCGTCGACCCCTGTAAAAGCGGCGCTGTGGATGATCCAGTCAGGCTTCAAATCGGAAAAGACTTGGCGAACCGTGGGCAGAGAAGTGACATCGGCGTCGCCCGAAGAGAGGGGATAAATGGAGTGCCTGGCGAAGACTTTAC
>JALLOM010000250.1 GCA_027717865.1 Acidobacteria bacterium AH-259-O06
ACTGACGTAAAATCGTCTGAGACGAATGTCGCTTGCTTCAGGTACTCGACTTGGCCCTTATGAGATTATCACCCTGCTCGGTGCTGGCGGGATGGGAGAGGTCTATCGTGCCCGAGACACCCGGCTGGATCGAACCGTGGCCATCAAGGTGCTCCCCTCTCATCTTTCCGACAACCCGGGTCTCCGCCAGCGGTTCGAGCGCGAAGCCCGCACCATCTCGCGCCTGAACCACCCCCATATTTGCACGCTTTACGATATCGGTCATCACCAGGGTATCGACTTTCTGGTGATGGAATACCTGGAAGGGAAGACGCTGGCTGATCGCCTGGCCAAAGGAGCACTGCCGATCGATCAAGCGCTGCGCTATGCCGTTGAGATTGCCGACGCGCTGGATAAAGCCCATCGCCAGGGCGTGGTGCACCGGGATCTCAAACCCGGCAACATTATGCTCACTGAAACAGGCGCCAAACTGCTGGACTTTGGCCTGGCCAAACTGCGACCTCCGCCAGCGGCCGCCGCGAGTCTTTCGGCGCTTCCCACCGAGGAAGCGAGTTTGACGGCCGAGGGCACCATTCTGGGAACCTTCCAGTACATGGCGCCTGAGCAGCTGGAAGGGAAGGAGGCCGACGCTCGGACGGATATCTTTGCCTTTGGCGCGCTCCTCTACGAGATGGCCACAGGGCGCAAGGCCTTTGAAGGGAAAAGCCAGGCCAGCCTGATCGCAGCCATTCTCGAGCGCCATCCCCCGCCCATCTCGACCCTTCAGCCCTTGACGCCTCCGGCGCTGGATCACGCGGTGAGAAGGTGCCTGGCCAAGGAGCCCGATGAGCGCTGGCAAAGTGCCAACGATCTGACGGGTGAACTGAAGTGGATTGTCGAAGCTGGTTCTCAGGCCGGCCTGCCCGCGCCTGTGCTGGCCCGCCGCAGGAGCCGGCAGCGTCTGGGTTGGATCGCGGCAGGTGCCCTCTGCCTTCCCTTAATTGCAACTCTGAGCCTTTCCGTCATCCATTTGCGTGAAGTGCCACAGGAAGCTCACCCCATGCGCTTTTTTGTGTCTCCTCCGGAGCAGGTAACGCTCGCGCGGTTTCCCGTGATTTCACCGGACGGCAAACACCTGGTTTTTGAGACCCGGAGTGCCGATAGCCCCAATCTCCTTTGGGTTCGTTCACTGGACTCTCTTACTGCCCGGTCGCTCCCGGGCACAGAGGGGGCTCTTTATCCCTTCTGGTCTCCCGACAGTCGATTTATTGGGTTTTTCTCCAGGGGAAAGCTCAAGAAGGTTCCGCTCTCTGGCGGGCCTCCTCAAACGCTGTGTGACGCTCCCGCTGGCAGGGGAGGCAGCTGGAACCGGGACGGGACAATTGTCTTTAATCCTCATTGGGCAGACCCCCTCCAGTATGTCTCTGCGGCGGGCGGGGAAGCCAAGCCGCTCACGGAACTGGACGAGTCACGCGGGGAAACGGCCCATCGGTGGCCGGGCTTCCTCCCGGATGGTCGTCACTTTTTTTATCTCGCTCTCAGCTCACAACCGGAGAACCGTGGGATTTACCTGGCCTCGCTCGATTCCAAGGAAACAAAGCGTCTTTTGTCTGCGACTTTGAATGCGGCCTACGCGGAACCCGGTTATCTCCTCTTCATGCGGGAGAGCACGCTGATGGCCCAACCCTTTGACAAACAAGGACTGGAATTGACGGGCGAGGCCTTTCCTTTGGCCCAAAATGTGGATCGGACTGAACACACCTATACCACCGCCGCATCCTTTTCGGTCTCTGAAAATGGAGTACTCACCTACCGCAGTGGGAGCAGCTTGAGCAGGAATCAACTGGTCTGGTTTGACCGGGAGGGCAAACGGCTGGGGCCCGTTGGCGAACCGGCAGATTACTCCAACCACGCGCTCTCACCCGATGGAAAGCGAGTGGCCGTCGGGCTTCGGGACCCGGAGACCCAAACACGCGACATCTGGCTGTTTGACCTCGCTCGTGCCACCTCCTCGCGCTTGACCTTCGATCCCGCCGATGACCTGAATCCCGTCTGGTCCCCCGACGGTACCCGAATTGCCTTCACTTCAGACCGGAAGGGTCCGAGAGACATTTACCAGAAGATGGCAAGCGGGACCGGTCAGGACGAACTGGTGCTGGAGTCTGGTGAACAGAAAAGTCTCACGGACTGGTCAGCGGACGGTCGCTTCCTGCTTTACAATGCCCCTAATCCCCAGACCAGAGGTGATGTGTGGATGCTGCCGCTCTCCGAAGAGGGCAAGCCGACGCCGTTTCTGCAACAGTCCTTTGACCAGCGCGAAGCGCAGTTTTCCCCCGATGGCCGATGGGTGACCTATTACTCAAACGAGTCGGGCACACGGCAAGTCTACGTCCAGCCCTTCCCGGCCACGGGCGGCAAGTGGCAGATCTCGACCCAGGGAGGTGTAGAGCCTCGATGGCGGCGCGACGGAAAAGAGCTCTTCTACATTGCGGGCAGCAACCTGATGGCGGTGGAAGTCAATACGAGAGGTTCATCCTTGGAGGCAGGAATTCCCAAAGTTCTGTTTGAAGCATCTTTCGCAGGACTGGGCACCAGGAATTCGTACGTGGTCAGCGCCGATGGCCGGCGTTTTCTCATCATTACCCCTGTCGAGCAAGCAGCCTCTTCGCCCATCACCGTCGTGCTGAACTGGACCACAGAGTTAGCCAAGTGATTGCTTTCTGCTTATTGAAATCACCTTCGCAACCGACTACACTTCAACCGTACATTCCTGGATTTCAGCTTTGAAGAGATCGGCAAAACCAACTCTGTACCGGCTCGAAGGCCCACCTGGGATCGAATAGCCGCCGGAATGACTACTCCCGGCAGCACTACTCCGCGCTTCGCTATTTTTTCCCGGCAAATTAATGCACATCAGAGGTAAAGGACACACAGTCCGGCAGGATACTCGTCTACCGTAAAGACTCTTGCCCTTCTTTACTCCTGAGCACCACCAAAAAAGTTTGCAAAAGGGCAATAATGGGGCCAATTTTTTCTTTTACGGAAACAGCTGTTTGACTAGTTCATCCCGACTGATCTCAAAGTGCTTCGCGATATCTGAGAGAATTCCAGAAAGGGTCCCAACGCGAAGGGAGACGTGTTTTGGAATTGTGATCTGATGCTTCCCATGCTCCTTGGTGGTCAGACGGATGTGGCTTCCAGTCTGTCGAGTGACCTGGTATCCAAATGTCTTTAACGCTTGGACAAGGTCATCGCCAGAGACATCGCGGGGAAGTCTCATACTGCGATCACTTCTTCGTGGACAAAATGAAGGCGGATAACTTTGGGTCTCCGGTCTTCGTCAAAATGACAACGGACCGCATCACGGGTCTTTTCGTGGAGGTCGGGAAGGTTATCGGCTTCAGTAAAGATCGACACACCCAGGGCGCGTGCGGTAAAGCCTCCTTCTGGGGCTCCCTCAACAACAAAGATCACTTCTTTCATTGGTGACTCCTCTTATCTCCTAGATGATACGGCAACGATGAGGTTGGTGGCCACCAAATCCTGGAAATTAGCGAGACTATGCTACTGGTCAAGGTGGCGCGAACGAGGTGGAAGCTATCTGTGGATGTATCACCAACTGTGCCACCTCGCTGGAGGCGGGCCTGACTCGGCGCGGCGCATGGGTGGGCCGCGACGACCTGGTCTCGTTGGCTGTTGGGCGACGACCCTCAGGCGATTGCTGAGGGCCTACTGGCAGCCCTCCGCGCAGGAATGCACCCCCGCCGGCCCGGCTGCCGGAAGCGCACGACACTTGGGCAGCCTGTTGCTCCGCGAAGATCGGGACTTCCACACCATTCAGACGGTGGAGGGAGCCTTCCGTCAGTTTGCGCTTCTGCAGGCAACGGGGCCGATTTTTTGTGGTGTCCTACGCTTGATTTTCTCTTTCGTAATTCTTCAGCTGATCGATTAAACTGAAAATGAATTCCCGGTCCTTTTTATCCAGCTCGAAGACGTTGATGGACAGTTCGAGCTTCAGACTTCCCCCGCTTTTCAGATTGACTTTTTTTGACCCGCGTTCCACAGCCAAATCATCCAACCGGGGAGCGTCTGCTCCCGGCGTTTCACGACCAGCACGCTCCCTTTTCCTGGATGTCGATTTCCTTCTTCTGTGAGGCTTGATGTAAGACGATACGGGGATTCCACTGTCTCTGGCTGCCGCCAGAAAAAAGGCTATACACCTGCGCACGGTTTCCCCCGAAGCCCCGGTTTTCTGAAAAAGTTCCTCTGCCTGATGTGAAGTCGCTGTTCTCAAGCCGAAAGTAGTGTCAAAGACAAAGTCGTAGGAGCTTTCAACAATCTCTCGGAGCACTGCCTTTCTTTCGGTGTCCCCACTCTCCAGCAGCTTCCTCAGCTTTTGGGTGGGCCGGCCCAAGTCCTTCACCAGATCAAGGTAACTCAGTGTCAATAACAGCTGGGACTGCACGGTGCCCGATTTGTGGGACATCACACTTCGGTCAATCCTGGAGGGAATACCCCGAGCCTTCAACTCAGCCAGAAAATTGCTGAATGTCCGGTAAGCCACATAGGGTGGTATCCGCTCAGACTTTCTTTTACCCATTAGTCCATCGATTCACTCAATCGCTTCTATCCAATTCAGGCAGATTTTCCCAAAACGGGGAAGATCCGTCAGGACAGCCGAACTCCCTTGTAAATCAATCCTATCAGTCAAAATATCACTTTTCAATCTTTTTATATCAGTGTCTGACTTTTTTTGATCTTAGGAAAAATGTCCGACACGATAGTGAGGAAACTAATGGAGGATTTTTCCAATGAGACAGACTGTAAAACGCAGGGGGAGTTGGTTGAAAAAGAACAGCCACTTCCCGGCAGGAGAGACTCAAATCCGGGTTCGAACTCACTTGGATGGACTCAGCGATCGAAAACGCGGCCGTCGGGAGGCGGGAGGGCTGTCGGCCCAATCCACTGCAGCCTCAGTGGATGATGAGAGTTTGAAACTGGACGAACATTGGGCCGCCGTCACCGCTTACG
>JALLOM010000251.1 GCA_027717865.1 Acidobacteria bacterium AH-259-O06
TCAGGCTGGAGGGTCTTCCTTCCCAAACTCATGCCTAGGATAACGCCCCCCTACGCGCAGCCTTGCAAGCAAAACAAAAGGACTCAGCTCCTCTGACTCAGTGCTCAAACTAGAGACTGAGAGCGAAGCTAGGGCCAATCAAGATCCAGTTTGGCAGTTTGCCTTTCTACAGGTAAGCCCTAGAATCACAATTCCGATCACTCTCTTCGACAGGTGACTACAGCGAAACAGGTATGATCACTGCATTTCAGGGAGTGTAGTCGGTGTAGTCACTATTTGAGGGGTATAAGCACGGATCTTGCCGCTTGCGTCGATGATTTGGAAACTGTACACCTTCGTCACGGTCCTATTCTCAACCGCTTGGCTTATCGCAAAGCCTGTAAAGGCATTAATTCCTGATCTGACAGTTGAACCGGGAATAATAGAAAGAGTTAGGAATTGATCTTAATGTGACTTGGTGCTTGAAGCTCAGCGCCTCAGCAGCGCCCGCTTGCCCGCCGCATACACTACCAGCAGCGAGAGGCCGCTCCACAATATGGCCCAGGTAAATGCCGGCACCGGCGTGATCTCAGCCAGGATGACGGCATCTGTTTTGGCACCAATCAACAGAAAATCGCTCAGATCGTAGAGCGCATAGAGGGAGCTCATCACTGCCAACACGTCAATGATGTAGTGCATACCGCGCAGTTGCTTCCATGCCAGCAAACCGAAGACGACCGCAGTGCCCAGGCCGAAGACGATACCAAACAGGTTGCGGACGAAACACAGCGTCACAACGGCAAAGAGGCCAGACAACACGGCAAAGGTCCTCCCTGCCCACCTCTGCCGGCCGGAAAGAAGAAGCATGCTCCCTCCGAAGAGCGCGCTTCCAACGTAGCCGGCCGAGGCTACCAGCAGTGCGTTGCCGCCTACATGTTGGACGTATCCAGACTCCCACGGAGTCACGACCATGGTCAGGACGCTTCCACCCGTCAGCACCGCAGCCAGCGCGTGTCCTGTTTCGTGAATGAAGACCACGAAGATCTTCAGCGGATAGAGGGCGGGTGTGAGCCATAGAAAGACGGAAGCCAAAGCGATAAATGTAAACCAACATAAGCGGCGCAGGTTGAGGCATCCCGCCGATGTCGGCGCTGTAGCTGGGGTCATCTGCTCCTAATCCTCCACGGCACACCTTCCAGCTGAGGCATCGACATCGGTCTAAGGATCGAGTATATGTTGAGCATCGACATCGAAACACCCAGCTCAGGGGTTTCAATCGACATTCCTCATATCAACTTCCGATATGAGTTCCTCTGGTTTGCCCGTGGTGAATGATCGAAATCTATCACTATCCCAACCTTGAATCAACTGTTGCTTGGTCATCTTTCGGCTTGAAAAGGGCCTCTGATTCTTGGGTGATCCAGATGCTTTTGTCAAAATCTGATAAGTTTAGATACCTCTCCAGCCACTTGATCAGAAACACTTGGCGCTAGGCTGTCATCCATCTCAATCGGTCAATCCTAGACAACATCTCGGACCATATCTCCTTGCTTACCGCTACCTCCGCCATCTGAAACGTGACCATCCGGCTATGGCGAACCACCTTCGCTCCGATCTTGATCAGTTTAGTCAATAGACTGCGAAGGGACCAGTGTTTGATCCTTCTAGGAAGGACCAGACGCCACAGAAAATTACCCAGGTTATAGGCCAAAACAAACAGACCCAACCGGACCTGATTGGGGACAAAATGTTGGCAGGACAATCATTGTCCCAGGAATGGATCGCTGCTGGTGAATCACTTCTATCTAGTATTTTTACACTTCTTAGGCGATCTCTCTCTATCTATTCCCGTCCTATTTAGAGAATGGAGGGAGAGACAGGGATCAGTGTGGGATCACTCAGGACCTTCCTGATTAGGTCCTTTTTAAAAAAAGAGCTTAGAAGAGCTGTTGGATCTAAGAATATGGCTTTAAGTTAAGCTGGCTCAGCTAGTTAGAGCTAACATCAGTGTTGTATACATCATAGGTACTTATGGAAGAGAGTTTTGGGCAGTGCAAACAGGTCTAGTTTTTGTCTCTAGGTAATAGAGTTGGACTCCCTCACCTAGTAAAAGCATCTGATTGCTGGAACCAAATCCTGGGGGTATCAGCGACAATTAAAATTCCCGTTTTCCAATCGAGGGTGGGTGAGCTTTAGATGATCACAACTGGCTTACTTTTTCGTTGTGGCAGGAAATGGAAAAGTCGGAGGAAAAAAGAAAACGAGCGTCTGCCCCTATTGCAAGAGAGAAGTTGTAATTGAGTGTGAACGCTAGGTGAAGGGGAGTACACTTGCCTCTGGACTATCGGGATTTTTTCGTATGGAAGACATCAAAACACTCAGGCTGAGAGAGTTCTTCAAGGTTCAAACAGAACAACAAGAAGCGACTATTCAGAATTGCCGAGAGGAGTGGCTTCTCTGTGAGAAACTGGACAAGCTCTATTTAGACACTGTTGACGCCCTGGAAAATATTGGGGAATCTAAAACCGTACATGCAACTCTCCTGATTCAGGAACATTATCTATTCCGAGTCAGTTTTTCACTCGCCCTTGCCACTCATCTCGAAGAAGCTGCTGCAATAAATAGGAAAGCCATTGAAACTGCAGCGTACTCCTACAAAATGTTCAACCATCCTGAGCTTCAGAAAATCTGGATGGACGCAAGCAATAGGTGGAATCGGTTTGAAAGGCAGTTCAAAAAGTATCCTAATTTCCCCCCAGAACATAAGATTCTCAGTGAGCTTAGAGGGGCGTACAAGACAATCAATCCTTATGGTGTTCACGCTAATCTAAGCACTCTTGCAGGCAGGCTGAAGTTCGGTGACTACAGGGTTGATCTTATGTATTTCGATACCGACAGAGATACACTAAGAAGAACAATTTTCTGGTACTTGCGAACATACTACCGAATCATTCAGGTGTTTGAAGAGATCTTCAGTGACCGCTTCCGGGTGCATCCTGCCATCAGCGAAAAGATACAGAAGTACGGGAAAGAGATTCAGGCTTATATTCGAAAAAATAAATCCAGTTTGAGTCCGCATCAAGTGTGAGCAGCTCACCGACTGATCTTCTCCCAATTCATCCTCTGATCCACCAGAAGCCTCATCCCATTTTGAAACTGGACAGCTACTCTGGGAGGGACAAAGCCTCCTTGGATTAGATCCAAGTGAAAACCATCATGCAGAGAAATGACTTTCTCTTTCATGCCTGGAGAGACAAAGGCTGTTCCATCCTCTGTCTCAATGGCTTCATCCCACCAGATGATCCAGTCACCGACTTTGAGGTTGAGGGATTCTTTTTGCCAGGATTATTCAACCTGCTGTCCACTAACTGGATCGTAAGCATAGCTGCTCCGAACCTTAAAATCGAATCGTCTGATTACAGCATCTGAAATAGTTAGGTCGAGAATGGAGGCGATTCTCCGGCGAATCCTGAAGTTCTCCTGCATAGTTGTGAGGTCCGCTTTGCTCAACTCCTTGTGAATCTCAACTGCCTTATCAACTCCTTGCCTGAGCCTTGGCGGTATAGCCTGCCTGACTTGCTCAGAATCTAAGCCCGCCACCAGTCCTCCAAGAGCATATGTTGCCCCCATAACTGTTAGCTCCCTCTGTGATCTATCAAGGGGGATTTTCTCGCTTTCCTTGAGTAGGATCTTAATTCCGCGCTCCCAATCTTCTTTGGCTCCTGGTATGGGATCAAATCCCATCTTTTCGAGCACCTGGAAGATGTGCTGATGCTGGATGGGACCTTCCAGGTTGTCAATCGTTTTAGTTTCAAAAAAGCGATTCCGGTAAAACCGAGGATGGCCTCCGACAACCAGTTTCCAAGCGTGCAATACTTCGTGAGCTAAGATTTCCTCAGACAGGTTCTGTTCGTATAGCAAGATACGGATCTCGAATGTGCTTGAATGGAACCGGAACTGGGCCGCAACATTTGGCGAAACCTTACCATTACGCCTCGTCAGGTCAATCTTCAACTGTAAAGGCTCTATTACCTGGATTTCCTCAATAAGATTCCAAACTTGGTCGCTCACCTTAATAGGCAGAGCATCACGCTTCAACGTCTGTTGTTGCTCATTCGCACCAAAGCAGGAAGCTAGACTTATTAGACTAAACCCAACCAGAGTCAGTATCAAAGATGAGTTAGAGTTTCGATTTAACAATCGTAATAATCGCTTTCTGTTTCGAGAAACCAATGAAGAAATTGGTCGCATCGGATAATCTAACCTATCAAGAACTAACCTGTTAGTCGCTCAATAATTTTAACCGTCTGCCTTCTAAATGATCTGGTAACGTGATTGTCCATAAATACTTCTGCGGCGTGGTGCTTTCCACCGTCCACCTAAACTGCCCGCTTTTTTCCCGTTCGGCTCTTAATTTGTATTGGAAATGTTCATAAACACTCCATCCAGACTTAAAGAATATTTCAATAGAGATGTTAGCTGATGTAATACCTGAATTGACTAAAGTGTTTTCACAGATTAGGGTGAACTGTCCGCCAGGAATCCAAACATCAGAAAATCGAGTTATGGTATTGATAACGCCCACATTTTGTATCCTCATGCCTCGCTTGGTCACAACTTCATTAAAAACACAAGTGGCATATGGTTCATTCGCATTTAAAGGCCCTTGATTGGTCAGCTTGAATCTTGCCGTGAAAGGATCATTTGGTATTAGAGGCGATTCTATCTCTAGGGAAATAATGTTATGTGGCGCCCATCGAACACTTATCCCAAAAGATAGCAACGCACATAAGATCACAGCAATCACTAATAAGTACCAAGAAATCTTCCATAAGATAAAGAATCCAATTAGCGCTCCTGCGAATGACAACAGCCAGAGTAGAAACATGTCTACCGGCGCCAGAGTTGTGAGGATGATTGGGAGGATAAGGAAAAAAGATGGCGGAAAAAACTCTGGTAGACTTTCCAGAGTAAGACACAGACTGCGGTCGAGGTGATCGCTTCTTTTGCTTACCTCGACGCTTT
>JALLOM010000252.1 GCA_027717865.1 Acidobacteria bacterium AH-259-O06
CGACTATGAGGCTCTCGATCGGGTCTTTTCCTTTGTGTTGGCCGCCAGGTCGGCCAGAGTGACAGCGCCAAGCGTATCCACAACCTTCTTCCAAGCCTGGACCCACACGTCGCTGACCGCACAGACGGGCTGCAGCTCACACTTGTAACCCGAGATCACACAGCGATTTAAACCAAAATTTCTCTCAAACTTTCCCACCAGCTCCAGGAGAGTCGTCTGGTCCGGATCGACCGCCAGCTGGAATCCGCCGCGAGCACCGCGCCAGCCGTGCAGCAGTCCAGCTCGCAAAAGGCGCTGCAAGATCTTGTGCAAGAAGCTTCGAGGAATGTGTTGAGTTTTGGAAATCTCTTTGCAGCTGACCACCTCCGAAGGTCGGGCCGCCATGAAAACCATCACTCGAATTGCGTAGTCGGATTCCCTTGAAATTTGAAACACTCTCCACCTTCCTTCTTGGTGTCAAGCAAACCTCGTGCCGGTTTTGACGAATAATTGCAAAGTCTTAAAAACAAATAGGTTGGGTATCAGGGAAGAAGAAGGCAAAACGGAGTACTAGGGTCAAATTACTCCATTATTTGGGCAAAACACCCAAAATGGTGTTGGGGGGTCAGACCTTGAGTTTTTCGTTTTTGGACCCAAAAACAAAGGCCTCCCCACCGATCCCCTCGGTCAATTGGGCGATTGACTCCCGGGTGAGAGTATTGACATAAGGAGGAAAACCAAACAACATCCGTTGAAACAATAAGCAGTATGCTGTTAGGTAAGATTAGATCAAACGGTTTGACTCGCCGCCAGCTTCTCCAATGGTTAAGGACGATCTCGACGGGAGCGGTCGTTGTTGGACCTCTGTCCGCTTGTCGCGAACTGTGGGAGCGCCAGCCAGTGGTCCCCGTCGAGTCTTGGCACAAAGCCGTTTGTCGTTTCTGCGGCACGGGCTGCGGGATTCAAATCGGTGTCAGCGAAGGCCGGGTTGTAGACGTCAAGGGAGACGAATACGCCCACAACAAAGGGCGCCTTTGTATCAAGGGCCTTTTGAATCGCGACATTCTGTATACGCGAGATCGCGCGCTCTACCCGATGGTTCGTCACAATGGAGAGCTCAGACGAGCCAGTTGGGAAGAGGCAATGGGGCTAGTCGCCAAAAAATTCCGAGAGGCAATCGAGCAGTTTGGTCCTGACAGTGTCGCATTTTACGGAAGCGGTCAGCTTTTTACCCAGGAAAGCTATACGGCTAACAAACTCTTCAAAGCAGGAATTGGAACCAATAACGTGGAAGGTAATCCCCGCCTGTGTATGGCTTCGGCAGCCTCCGCCTATATCTCTGTTTTTGGTAAGGACGAGCCCATGGGATGCTACCAAGACATCGAGGCGGCGGACTGTTTCTTTATTGCCGGCTCCAATATGGCTGAATGCCACCCGGTCCTGTGGGAGCGAGTCAAGGACCGAAAAAGCAGTCGCCCTGAGACACGCATCATTGTGGTTGATCCGCGCCGGACATCGACGGCCAAAGGGGCGGATTTGCACCTGGACATTCTCCCAGGTACAGATGTTGCTTTGTACAATGCCATGATCCACGAATTCATTGGAGGAGGATTCGTGGACCAGGACATGGTGGAGCATTATCTTTCTTTTAAAGAAGGGGATTCGGCGCGCGATTATCAAGACCTGAAGCGACATGTCAACAGGTACGCGCCAAAGCGTGTGGCTGCAACCTGCGGTATCGCTGCCAAAGATATTAGCACGGCGGCCTTTCGATTCGCTTCTTCCAACTCCACCATGTCTTTTTGGACCATGGGATTGAATCAACAGTCTCAGGGCACTGTGGCCAATCGGCTTGTCATGGCGATGCATCTGCTAACTGGACAAATCGGTCGACCTGGAGCAACTCCGTTCTCCCTGACTGGCCAGCCCAATGCCGGTGGTGGTGTCCGAGATACAGGCGCTTTAGCCCACGCCTTACCCAATGGTCGTCTCGTGGCTAATCCCCGCGATCGACGCGAGATGGAGGAATTATGGGGCCTTCCTGAGGGACAAATCAGTGCTAAGTCCGGGTACCATACTCTCGCTCTCTTCGAAGCCATGGAACGGGGAGATGTGAAGTGCTGCCTGGTGATGGGCACCAACCCGGCCCAATCACTTCCCAATGCCGAGCGTTATCGCCCTGCCATGGACAAGACCTTCCTGGTGGTTGCCGATGCCTTTCATCCCACTGAGACAACACAGTTTGCCGATGTTCTCCTTCCGGCAGCTATGTGGGCCGAGAAGGAAGGGGTTTTTAGCCAATCTGAGCGCCGCTATCATCTGGTCCCGAAGGTTGTTGACTCTCCGGGAGAGGCTCGGAGCGACCTGGAGATCCTGTTGGAGTTGGCAGAAAGACTGGGTCACGAAGATTTGATCTCCTCGCGCACACCCGAAGAGGTGTGGGAGGAATGGCGAAAGATTTCGGCCCACTCCAAGTATAACTTTTCCGGCATCACGTATGAACGTCTCAAGAGAGAACGAGGGGTCCTTTGGCCTTGTCCGGATAAAAGCCATCCTGGCACCTGCCGACGCTACGTTCCTGGAGAAGATCCTCTGGCACACGGGAATGCCCGATTTGACTTTTATGGCCAGCCCGATGGAAGAGCAGTTGTTTGGTTAGGAGACCAGCACAATCCCAAAGAGCCAACCAGTGCTGAATTCCCACTGGTCCTTACCACGGGACGTGTTCTCGAGCATTGGCATACCATGACGATCACGGGGAAGCTCGAAGCGCTTCAAGAAATCCGTCCCAACTTTGTGCAAATACATCCGGCGGACGCCGCCCGGCTGGGCATTAGAGACGGAGCTGAAGTCATCGTTCGCAGCCGGCGGGGACAGGCTGCTTTCATCGCGCAAGTGAGCGAGACCATCCGGCCAGGTGTGGTGTTTACTACCTTTCATTCCGCCAAACACTTGATCAACAGGGTCACCAATGATGTCTACGATCCTCTCTCCAAGCAACCCGAATACAAGCTTTGTGCGGTTTCCATAAAACCTAAAGGAACTACCAATGCGAGTGCATAACGGAAGATTGGCCAGAAGCCGCTTCAGGCTCGTCCTTTCTTTGCTGGCTTTTAACTGCGATCGCCTTCTAGGGGCAACCACCGCACAACACGGTCTGACGGCAGGTGAATTGATGCGAGGTGTCGGCCTTTTTGCCGCGATCGCTGGAATCCTTATTCTCTTCCTGGTCGAATTTCTGTGGCGGCCTCGGCTCCAGCCGAGCACCTATCGATGGCTGCTTTTTGTCGGGCTTTTGCTCCTTCCGATCACCCTTCTTCTCGGCGTGACGACCACACTGTTTGAGGAAACAAAGACAGTTGGCTCCTGTGCGTCTTGTCATGTGATGGACCCCTTTGTCAACGATATGATGGATCCTGAAAGCCCAACATTGGCAGCCGAGCATTTTAGGAACAAGTGGATCTCCGATCATCAGTGTTATGCTTGTCACACTACCTATGGGGTCCATGGGACCCTAGCTGCCAAGCGCGACGGTTTTCGGCACTGGTGGCTCTATGTGACAGGAACCTGGAATAAGCCTATTCAGTACAGTGGAAGCTATCCTAACTCGAATTGCAGGGCCTGTCATGAAGGCACGGTGAAATTCGAGGAAGTGAAAAGCCATCAGGCCCTATGGTTGGATCTCGAGACGGATCGGCTGAGCTGCTTTAGCTGTCACGGTCCACCTCACCCAGGACCCAAGGAGCAAGAGGTGTCTGCAGGAAACCAATGAGTCGGATAAGCAGTTTTGAAGATCGTTGGGGCCTGCTTAGAACATCTGTCATTTCCACCCTCCTCGGCATGTTCTGCATCCTTGTGTTTCTTTGGCGTGGTTTCGAATCATGGACGGTCGGATTAGGAATCTTTTTGGGTGTCCCCCTCTTGTTATTGGGGATCCTCCTTTACCTCACCGCCGTCATTCGCGACCTTCGGCGACGCGGTGCCTTGTAGCAATGGTAGAGCGAGGAGAGAGAATCTGGGTGAAACTACTCCATGTGGGGCAAATCACCACCCGTAGGGACACTTGCCTTTTCATCAGAATGCCAAATGTAAGTTGAATTTCACGCCGCTTGGCTTCCATTCTACCTCTGTATCCACGTGTTTTGTATCGATGTCAAAGTTAACGTTCTTGCCGTAGACATGTAGACCATAGCTGTTGTCTTGATCAGCATACCGGAAGGCTGCCACTGGAGTTCTGCCAAATTTCCTGCCCATGAGTCGGGTTTCTATGCCGCCTGAAAATGAGAGGTTGCCCAATTGATGTTCAGCTGCCACTCGTTTTTTGAGCTGCATTTCGTAGCCTGGCGAACCATTGAAAAGCTGGAGCTTCTGGCTGTCCAGGATTTCGGACGCCATATTTCCAAGGAGAGGGAGAGTGGGGAAGTGCCCCTGTGTCCATTTAGTGAGGCGTTTCTTTTCTTCACGGATCAGGCTGTTTACGGTTCCATCCATTATGGAGGCCGGGCTTTTCAGCTTTATTTCACCGGATTTAGCTGGAACGAAAGTTTTGAACAGGCTCTCGAGAATTAATGGAGTGATTCGTTGGATGAAATAATTTTTCTCTATTTTTTTTCTAAGGAATGCCGCAGACTCCTTAATGGCATAGTCCTGTACCTTCCGGAATTGAGCCTGGTTGTCTGTCTTTTTCCTTTTCGCCATCAGTTCCACTGGATGATAGTATGCAGGGACTTGCTTTGCCCTAATATGGTCGGCGTAGGGCGTGCCGCAGGTAAAAGGCAACAGCAGGGCACACCCAAGTATCGCAGTGTATGCGGCTTTGTGCTTCACAATAGTTTAGAAACCGCTCAGATTTTTTTCGCGATCTGGAAACTGATTCCAGCCCGTCGTCCTTTGGGATCCTGGCCTGTCAAAGCGCCCCCAAAATGCTTTCAGGACAATGCCTCATACGCAATTTCCTTACCAAAATGCCCGCAACTACCGATCTCACCCCCGACA
>JALLOM010000253.1 GCA_027717865.1 Acidobacteria bacterium AH-259-O06
CACCTCTTAAACGTATGAATAGCTTCGCCCTGATCTGGTTTCACGTCCTCAAGCAAATGAAAACGGAAATGGAATCACAACTTCAGCCTGGTGCGGAGGGAGAGCATGCTCGAGGGGTAGAAGGATGGTTCGGATTAACCAGCTTTTAACATTTCTTGTCATAGGTTTGTTATTGACCGGAACCAGTCTCGCGCGGGGAAAAGAAGAAATCAAACGCCTCACACCTACCGGCAAGGGTTCGACCGGTTTATTCAATCTCTATGTAGCTGATACCTTACGCCAGGGCGAAGTCAGCATCGGCCTGAACAGCATCCATTTCAATCGAGAGCCGGGAGATTTAGACTTCACCTTATTTCCAGTCTCCATCACAGTGGGATTGCATGATCGGGTCGAGTCTTTCATCTTCTGGGAAGCTCACCGACGAGTCAATGCCGATGCAATAAAAGTAAACAAGGTAGCGCCCGGTGGTGCCATTGTCCCCGCACGTCTTAGAAACCCTGTTGGTACTGTGGCCTACTTCAATGATGCACCGTTTATGGACGTTGGATTTGGCAGCGCTCCAGGCGAACTCTGGACTGGCGTCAAATTCAATCTTTTGTCCGAGAGAAGGGGAGACCCTTTCGGTCTAGCCCTTCAACCAATCATAAAATTTCCACTTTCGGAAGATCGAACCCGTCTGCTCCGCGGTCTCACAAACGGCGCGATCGAAGCTGGATATGACATCATCCTGTCCAAAGACTTGGGTGGAGGTACCTTGACCGGTAACTACGGCCACCTCTTTGCCGAGAATTCAAAGGGAATTGATTTGCAGAATCGGCTCAACTATGGCCTGGGCTATGAGAAGCCGATTGGCACAGGAAAAGTTCAAGTTATTTTGGAATTGGTGGGAAGCCTTTTCTTTGGCGAAAGAACGGGAATCGCCAATCCAAAATCGCCGCTGGATTTTTACTCCGGACTCAGGTTCTCACCCTCCCGGTGGATCTCTATCTCAGCTGCCTACAATGCCAATTTTCGATATATTGATCAGAAACTGCCCATTTACGGCATTCAGTCGACCGATAGATCTGGCTGGTTTGCTCAAGTGGTTTTCCACCGGAAAACCAACCAACCCCCGACGGTTGAGTGTGTCCCAACCAGCGCAGTTGTAAGGCAGGGAGATTCAGTGACGATTCGAGCTCTAATTGCAGATCCGGACGATGATCTGCTCAGCATGACCTGGAGAGCCAGCGCAGGAGCTATCTCACAGCGGGATAGCCTGGTGGTCTTTGACTCAACCGGCGTGAAACCCGGAAGATACAGCGTCCGGGCTGAGATCAGTGACGGAGAACACATCGCTACCTGTTCCACATATATTACCGTTGTTACCGTCGAAAAAAGGAAGATGCCTCCAGGGGCGTCTTCAGTCTCAGTAATTCGGTAAAATAAGCCAATAGCGCGATTGGCTGGCGCTTCTTTTGAGGTCTATGCAAGTGGGTTTTTTGTTTTTCGGCTTCTGGACCGTGGCACTGGGCTCGTCCCTACTGGTGGGCCAACCTGTGGTGACAGCGCTTGGTCCTTACGGCGGGGACGTCCGCTCTCTCGCCGTTGATCCAGACCGGGCTGATATTTTTTTTCTGGGCACAGCCGACGGCCAGATTTTCGTCTCCCAGGATGCTGGAGACACTTGGACAAAACTAGTTCCAGGACTCAATCGTCGCAACATCGTAGTCGATAACTTGGCCTTTGACCCTCTCGATTCGGACACGCTGTATGCGGCAACCTGGGAGCTCAAGAGTGACAAGGGATGGCTTTTCCGAAGCCGAGACGGAGGACAAACATGGAAAGAGCTTTCATTGGGCCGTTACCACAGCGCCATTCGAGCTATCGCCATCGCCCCCTCAAATCCCCAAGTGATTGCCTTGGGCATCTCCCAAGGTGTCATCCTCAGTCTGGACGGGGGGCAGACCTGGGACCGCATCACAAGAGGCTATCGCAGCCTGTACAACGTTGAATCGCTGGCATTCGATCCTCAAGATGTAAGTACTCTATATGTAGGAACCTGGCGTCTGGGGTGGAAGACGACCGATCAGGGGAAGAGTTGGAAGGCAATTCACAAAGGAATGTTTTTTGACAGTGACCTGTTTTCCTTGTTAGTGGATCCACGTAATCCTGAAGTTCTGTACAGCAGTGCATGTACCGGCGTTTATAAGTCTGAGAACAGCGGTCAAAACTGGGTCAAACTGAAGAATGGATTACCCAAGGAGGCCAGAAGAACTCGCACCCTGCATCTCGACCCTTCCAATCCTAGTACAATTTACGCCGGCACAACGGTGGGCCTTTTTGTATCCCACAACGCTGGGATCAGTTGGCGGCAACTGCTTTCCAACATCGTTGTCAACGCTGTCGCTGTACATCCAAAAAACAATCGCATTATCCTGCTGGGTTCAGATGATGCAGGAGTTCTAAAAAGTGAGGATGGCGGCGCGACGTTTAGTCCCGCTAATCGCGGATTTATTCATCGCCAAATTCCCGCGGTTGGCTCCGATCCCCGTCGGAAAAGCACCTACTACGTTAGCGTGTCTTCCGATGGCGATTACGGAGGTTTTTTTCTCTCGCCTGACAAAGGACAGCATTGGCACAGTTACAATCAGGGACTAGATGACGCCGCAGTCGATATTAGAACGATTCTACCTGCTCATGTCATGCGACGCGTTTATATCGGAACTCGCAAAGGGGTATTCGTTGGTGTTCCCTTGGAAGAGCCGTGGAAGATTATCGAAAAAACCCGCAAGCTGACAGTTTTCGACCTCGCTTTTACAGATGCTGGTGAAAATAGACTTTTCCTGGCAACCGCAGACGGTGTCTTTCGTCTGGACCTGACGAATGGCAGTTTGGAAAAGCTGATCATTCCCGTTTATAAGGGTAAGGTAAATACCGTCTTTTACGATCAAGCATCGGGACAGGTCTTCGCCGGTACTGACATAGGTGTTTTTCGATCCAACGATGATGGGCAGACCTGGAACATCAAGGTCAAAGGGCTTCCTTATTCTCCCATTAATGTCTTGGAGAAGAATGGCCAACGGCTCTTTTGCGGGACACGGTTTGGACTTTTCTTTAGCGATGACGACGGTGAGACGTGGTGGATATGCAAGGGCGTCTACCCCATTGACATTATCGCCATCCAAACCAATCCGAGTGCTGAGAACGAAATCTTCGCGGCTGACTTCCTAATTGGCCATTTGTTCTACAGTGATGATGGAGGCGATGAGTGGGAGGTGGTCGACTTGGGATTTAGCGGCCCCAGGATTTCTGCACTTGCTTTCGGCTCGTCCGGAGATCTGCTGGCTGGGACGATCTCGGAGGGCGTTTATGTAATTGCACGACCCGCTCGGTCGATCACCAAAGGGCAATAGTAAAGGGGTCAGAGCGTGAAAATACAATTTTTATGCATCAAAATTGGATTTTCACGGCTCTGACCCCACACCGGAAATGTCAATCACTTACGTCCACTTGCTGCTCGCTTTTACCGGCGCGCTGCTATTTGTATTGATTCAGGTCTTGTTGCGAAGACCCTGGCAATCGAAACCAGGACTTGAGACTCTTCTGGACCGACATAATCCTATCGAGCGTGAACTTTACCACGAATATCTTGTGCCCCTCTTGGTCTATGAAGAGGACTATCCCTCCTTTGGGCGCATCCTCAGGCTGGTTTTAGAAAGGTTTCCCCTTGGACGCTTCCTTCAGGAGGAGGCTTTCGAAAAAGCCCTTACCGATCTGCGGGATGCCGTTTTCGAGCCATCGAATCGAGAGGATCTCGTTTGGGCGATGTGCCAGATTGTCCACACCTTTGTCAGGGATCCAGATGTGGAATACCGGTGCCGCCCCCGTTTACAAGTTCTGGTCGATCAATTCTTGAAAGAAGTTGAAAGTTAAAGGTTGAGGTTAACTCCAATGATGACGGGTTGAGCTTTTAGCCTCACTTCCAGGTTTCGTGACTTTCAAACCTTCAACCGTCAAACCTTCAACTTTCAATTTTAAGGGGAACAATGCGTGTCTTGGAAAGTCGGTCATGTAGGCACCTGCACCAAGGATCAAACACTCCCCAAAGCAGTCCCACCACCGTTGCAACGGCGGGAAGAAATAGACAGATTCGGAGCAAGACAGACTGAAGTGAAACGTTCTCTGACTCTTCCCCCACCAGCCGTAAATCGGTCAAATACATTCCTGGAGTCTGCCCGTTCAAGACCAGAAAAAAGAAAGAATTAAGTAAGAAAAAACAGAGCGATAACACCAGGCTCAAGCGCATTGAACTTGCTGAAAGGAAGTCGAAGTGCAAGATCTTCGACGCTGAGAAAGTAAACACAAAGGCAATTAAAAGGGGAAAAGAAAAATCAATGATTCCCGCTAAGAGGCGGGACAAGATGATTTCATGAGAGATCTTAATCTCTTCGGGAGAAGTGTCCTCAGCCTTCGAAACAGAGAGACTTGCAGCTTTTGGTGCGGGCATGTGCAGCGTGAGCGCTCCCTGTTTTGGAGCTTGAGATTGAGAGGCTCTGCCAGAGCTCATAGGTGTTCGAACTACCGGCTTCTCCGCCACCCGTCGCGGTACGCTGCCTTTCGCCGCAGAGGTCACAACCTTTCGCCTTGGCTCTTTGCGACCTACCTCGATCAACTTGTAGTCAAAAAGAGGACGTTCGCTCGTACTGTGAGCAACCCTTTGGTCAGATACATCCTGCTTGCGCGATTCACTTCTCTGAGCTCGAGCTTGACCTTGTTTCTTCTCCGTATGTTCGCTCAGCTTACGCTTCAGTTCCAAACGCCAATCCGGCGTTTCCGATTCGTGGCTCACAGAAGGCTGGGAGGCAAAACTGAAGCGAATGGATTCTTGAGAGGATGTAGTGATTGGTTCCTCGCGGGAGTTTTCCCCGAGAGCTCCGACCTCAGTCCCACAATGTGAACAGCGATTCCCGGGAAATTCGATTCGACA
>JALLOM010000254.1 GCA_027717865.1 Acidobacteria bacterium AH-259-O06
CTGATGCGGGTCCTCGAAGGTGGCGTGGTCCTGGATCTTCTCGGGATCAAACACCACAACGTCCGCAAAGTAACCTTCCTGAAGCATCCCGCGGCGCTCAATCTTGAGGTTCTGGGCCGGCAGAGCCGTCAACTTGCGGATCGCTTCCTCTAAAGGAAGTATCTTTTCTTCACGTACATACTTACCCAGCAGCCGCGCAAAGCTGCCATAAGCCCGCGGGTGTACGCTGCTCTTTAAGAAGACGCCTTCCGGAGCAAGCGATGGAGAATCCGAGCAAAAGCTCACCCAGGGCAGAGCGATTTTCTTGCGAAGATTTTCTTCCGACTGCGTGAAATAGACCGTGCCCACCCGGCTTTCGTCTTCAATGATCAGGTCCATGGCCGTCTCTTGGGGCGATTTCTTGCGCATTTTTGCGACCTCCGCGAGCGTTTTGCCGCTGAGCGGCTTGAGCTTTTCATTTTTGAATCCTACCAGCAGAATGTTTTCCGGCGAGCCGGCCCCGAGGTACATGTTTTCCCACTCGTCCGAGTCCTCCAACATTTCCCGTGCAATTCGCTTTCGCATGGCGGGGTCTTTCAGGCGCTTCAGCGAGGCTTGAAATCCTCCCTCCTGAACCCATGGCGGCATGGTGGAGTTCAGACCTGTGGAGCCGGCTGGGTAGGTGTAGACGTCCGCGGTGATGTGAAGGCCGTCAGCACGGGCTTGCTCCACTTTTTCGATAGCCTGCTCCAGCTTAGGCCAGTTCGATCTTCCCGACGCTTTGAGATGGTAAATTTCAGCGCGAATGCCTGCCTTGCGAGCGATGGTCAGCAACTCATCGACGGCCTTGAGGATCTGCGACGCTTCGTTGCGCATGTGGGAGATGTACATGCCGTCGTATTCCGCGGCGACTTTGGCCAGCGCGATCAACTCCTCGGTCTTCGCAAAGATACCCGGCGGATAGATCAACGACGATGCAACGCCCAGTGCGCCTTCTTCCATCGCCTGGCGAACTAACTCTCGCATCTGGTCCAACTCTTCAGGCGTGGGCTCGCGATCCTCGTAGCCGATTACGTAAACGCGCGGTGTGGCGGCGCCGATGAAGGAGGCCACGTTGGGTGAGACACCGCGCCTTTCGAGATACTCCAGATATTCGCCGAGCGTGGTCCACTCGATGTTGTATTGGATGTCTCCCTGACTTTCGATCATCGCTTTCTTCATGGCGTCGTTGAGCGGTCCCATGGACCGTCCCTCGCCTAGGACTTCCAACGTCACTCCCTGGCGAATGTCGCTTTGGGAGCGGCCGTCCTCGATGAGCGATTCGTTGGCCCAGCACATCATGTTGATGAACCCTGGGGCGATGGCCATTCCGTGAACCTCGATCTCAGTCTTTCCTATAGCGTTGGCTACGGAACCGATGGCCGCAATCGAATCGCCCTGGATCGCCAGATCCCCGATGAAGGGAGCCGATCCACTTCCGTCGTAGATGGTTCCGTTGCGTAGGATCACGTCATATTCGGTTGGAGAGGAACAAGCGCTGAATAGGAGTAAACAGAGAAAAGAAAACGTGCTTATAATTGTTGGCACCACTCCACTATAGTTGCTCAGCTTGGGCCAGGCAAGCCTCCTGTGCCGCATCAGGCTTGGCCCATAGTTGACAAGAATAAACCCATCTATTCTTCGGATTTCGATTTCCATATAAAGTCATCAGGTGCCATTGCCCTTCAGCACGCGAAGGGTTAATCTGCTATAGAAACTCCCTGCAACTTTGGAGGCAAGCAATTGTCGACAAGAGGGCCCTTGACGGGCAAGAGCTGTACTATCGCGATCGCAGCGGGGAATAAGGTGATGGCCGTATCTTTTTGGACCCAGCCGACTCTGAGTGTGGGATAGCCGAAACTCCTGTTCGAGGGAAAGTACCTCCAGGAGTGGGCCTTTGGCCGGAATTACGACCTCGCTCCGGGCGGCGAGCGATTCCTGATGATCCAGGACAGTGAGCCGGAAGCTGCACCGACCCAAATCCACGTCGTCCTCAACTGGTTTGAGAACTCAAGCGTCTCGTGTCCACGGGCAAGTAGCATGATTGGCAACACGATCTGGCACTATACGTGACAACTCATTGGCGAGAGGCTCCCGTTTCCTTCTTCGAGTGCAAGTATCCTTCTGGTTGCCAGGAATCTGCGGTCCGGCATGATGCGGTAAAGGAGATCATCATGAAGCATTTACGCAATCTTTTCTTCGGGTTCGTGATCGTCATCAGCTCATCTCTCGCTTTGGCGCAGGAGAAACGAGCCATGACTCCCATTGACCTGCTGGACGTTCCGCTGTTGAGCGACCCGCAGCTTTCTCCGGATGGGAAGCAGCTGCTATACGTATTGGCGGAGTCCGAGTGGAAGGCCAACAAGCGTATCAGTCATATCTGGCGTATCAACACCGACGGCACGAGGCTGGTGCAGCTGACCAATGGCCCCGACGGGGAGCAGAGTCCGCGGTGGTCGCCGGAGGGGAAGTACATTGCCTTTCTGGCCAAGCGGGATGATGCGAAGGAAGAGCAGATCTACCTGTTGAGCAACGACGGAGGCGAGGCCCGGCAGTTGACCGATCACGCTCCTTCGGTGTCGGCTATCCGCTGGTCACCGGATGGGACCAGCATCTACTTTCTGGCGCCCGATGCCAAGACCGAGCAAGAAAAGGAACGGGAGAAGAGCAAGGACGACGTCTGTGCCTTCGATGAGAACTGGAAGCACAGACACCTTTGGGTGTTTTCCGTAAGTGAGAGCACTGAGCGTAGGATTACGGAGGGCGATTATTCGGTACGAGGCTACCACCTGTCGCGGGACGGGAGGAAAATTGCCTTCCACCGCGCCCCCTCGCCTCTTTTGGACGACTCGTTGAGGGGTGAGGTTTGGGTCATGGACGCCGACGGTAAGCGTGCCTTGCAGCTCACCAACAACAGGGTGCCGGAGCGTGGCGCCCGGCTTTCCCCGGACAATTCACAGGTTTTGTTTCTCTCCGACTCCAATGAGAACTTCGATTTTTACTATAACCGGAATCTTTTTTTGGTGCCGGCCAGCGGCGGAGAGTCGCGGGTGCTTTTGAAGGAAATGTCCCATGAGGTGCAGCAGGCGACCTGGTCTTCTGACGGGAGGTCCATTTACTTTATCGCCAACACGGGTGTCCGTAGCGAGCTGTTTCGAGTCGATGTGGCGACGGAAAAGCTGGAGCAGCTGACAGAGGGGGACCACACGGTGAAAGGCTGGTCCTATGTGCCGTCGGCGAAGCACCATATCTTCAGCATTGACGAGCCCACCAATGCCGGTGATGTCTGGATGCTCTCTACAGAGGGAGCAACGTCTCCAACCCGTATCACCAAGGTGTACAGCTACCTGGCACGGGAGTTCGAGCTTCCTCGACAAGAGAGGGTGCAGTGGAAGGGGGAGGACGGGGTGACCGTGGAGGGGCTGCTTTACTATCCACTCGAGTACCAGGAAGGGAAGTCGTACCCGCTGATAGTACAAACGCATGGAGGACCGAGGTCCTCGGATAAGTTCGCGTTTGGATCCTGGAGCAGATACGTTCAGGTGCAAACGGCCCTGGGTTACGCGGTGTTCAAGCCCAACTACCGCGGCAGTACCGGCTATGGGGATGACTTCCTCCGGGACATGGTGGGCCACTATTATCGGCAATCCCATCTGGACGCCATGACCGGCGTGGATTACTTGATCGAACGAGGTATTGTTGACGGTGACCGCATGGTGAAGATGGGCTGGAGCGGAGGCGGTCACATGACCAACAAGATCATCACTCACACCGACCGCTTCAAGGCAGCCTCCTCGGGTGCCGGCGCAGTGAACTGGATCTCCATGTACGGCCAGAGCGACACGCGCGTTCAACGTACATCCTGGTTTGGAGGCACACCTTGGCAGGAGGAAGCCCCCACCGACCTCTACTGGGAGCATTCACCTCTGAAGGACATTCATAAAGTCAAGACGCCTACCATTGTGCTGGTGGGGGAAACCGACGAACGGGTGCCTGCACCCCAGTCCGTGGAGCTCTACCGGGCACTAAAGAGCAATGGGGTTCCAAGCCATTTGTATATCGCTCCCCGAGAGCCCCACGGCTGGCGTGAGCTTCGACACCAGCTCTTCAAGATTAACGTGGAGCTGGATTGGTTCGAAAAGCACGCCATGGGAAGAGAGTACATCTGGGCAAAACCGCCCGTCGAAGAGCAGAAAGCGGAGGCAAAACCGACTAAGCCCTAACTTAACTTATCAAGCTTGCATGACCGTGTGCCGTCGCCCCGCATTTAAAGCGGGTGCGAGATAGGGCTTCTGGTGGCCAGCGTTACCAGAGTGTCTGCACGCCGTACGGTAGGAAGGCGGGGTCACGAGTCACGCAGGTGAGCCCTTCGATCTGCGCCTGGGCGATCAGCATACGGTCGAAGGGATCATGGTGATGGCTAGAGAGCTTTCCCGTTTCGTCCGCATGACGAGCCGTGATGGGAAGTTCGATGAAGTCGTTCTCGACGATTTCCGCCACCAGGTCAGCATCGCCAAGGTGGATCCTTCCGAGGCTTGCCTTGATGGACACCTCCCAGATTGTGGCCGCACTGACGTAGACCAAAGATTGAGGATCGGCGATGGCGGCTCTTGCCCGCTCGCCGAGCCTGGAATCTTCGGTCAGCCACCAAATATACGCGTGGCTGTCGAGCAGCAGTCTCACTCGGAATCGCTCTGGAACGCTCGTATGATGGAGTCGGGCAAACGCTCGTCGAAGTCGGGGCCCATTCGGATACGGCCCTTCAGCCGGCCCGGTTGTCGAGGCCGATTCCGGATGGGAACCAACTTGGCGATCGGACGACCGTTCTTGGCGATGACTATCTCCTCGCCTTTGGCGACCCGTTCGAGGACCCGCGACAAGTGAGTTTTTGCCTCATGTACATTGACGATGTCCACCGGTGTCTCCTTGAC
>JALLOM010000255.1 GCA_027717865.1 Acidobacteria bacterium AH-259-O06
AACTCTACAATCCCTGCAGCGCCACAGTTGCAAGGTGCTAAGCCAGTGCCGCTTCTGATCGTCTTCCTGGTTGGTGCGGTTATCTGGTTCCTGCCTCCACCCGAGGGTGTCGACCCGAAGGCGTGGCATCTGCTGGCGATTTTCATAGCCACCATTGTCGGTATTATGGTCAAGCCTTTGCCAATGGGTGCGGTTGCAATCACCGGTGTCGCCACCACCGTTCTCACGGGCACCCTTAGCATTGAAGAGGCACTGAGCGGCTTTAGTCACCGTGTTGTTTGGCTAATTGCGGTGGCCTTCTTCATCGCCCGCGGTTTTATTAAAACGGGTCTGGGCCAGCGCATCGCATATTTGTTTATGGCCCTCTTGGGCAAAAAAACTCTCGGCCTCGGATACGGTCTGGTCGCGACTGACCTAGTGCTGGCGCCGGCCATCCCCAGCAACACGGCTCGCGCCGGAGGCGTGATTTTCCCAATTTTAGTTTCACTAGCAAGGGCTTACGGCAGCGAACCGGACGACGGCACAGCCCCAAGGATAGGCGCTTTCCTGATAATCACTGCCTTCCAAGGCACAGTCATTACCGGGGCCATGTTCCTCACGGGAATGGCGGCAAATCCGCTCGCGGCCGAACTGGCCGCTAATATGGGCATCCAGATCAGCTGGAGCAGCTGGGCCTTGGCCGCGGTCGTTCCCGGCTGCGTGAGTTTGATTCTGATTCCGCTGATGATCTACCTGCTCCATCCGCCTGAGATCAAGCAAACCCCTGAGGCCGTGAAGATGGCAAACATGGAACTCACCAAGATGGGCTCAATGAAGAGAGCCGAATGGATTATGTTGGGCGTGTTCATTATGTTATTAACATTGTGGATTTTCGGCAGGACATTCGGCCTGCACACCACGAGTGCCGCTCTGGCTGGCCTGGCTGTACTGCTCATCACCGGAGTATTAACGTGGGACGACATATGCAGGGAGCAAAAGGCCTGGAATACGTTGATCTGGGTCGCCGCCCTAGTGATGATGGCGTCCTTTCTCAATGAGTTAGGGCTGATCCCTTGGTTTAGTGAAACGGTCGGTCGTTTCATGGGTGATACCAACTGGGTCTTTGCCTTTGTTGGCCTCAGTTTGATCTACTTTTACAGCCATTATTTCTTCGCCAGCAACACTGCGCATATCAGCTCGATGTACGTACCCTTTTTGGCTGTGGCTGTGGCTGCCGGGACACCGCCCCTGTTGGCTGCTCTAGTCTTGGGCTTCTTCAGCAATCTGTTCAGCAGCATGACCCACTATGGCACTGGTCCTGCCCCGATCTTCTTCGGTTCCGGATACGTAGAGTTAGGAGCATGGTGGAAACTGGGTGCGCTTATCAGCGTCGCCAACGTCATTATCTGGCTGGGCCTTGGAGGTCTCTGGTGGAAGGTATTGGGTCTTTGGTGAAAAGGCCCCCGGTATCCTGGAAACTTTCTAGCGTATGACTTACAATCTTTCGGCGGGGAGGGTGTTTCTTACACGTCAATCTCAAACAAAGGGAGGTATTCGCTATGGTAAGTTATCGCTGCTTTGCAGCCATGCTTTCAATTCTCTGTAGTAGCTTGACCTTTACTAGCCTTGGCCAGGGCTTGGATCCACGGCCTCGAGTAGTGGTGACAGGTCTCTCAGACGAACAACTCGAGGAAGTTAAGCGTGCCGTGCCCGAAGTGGAGATCATCGCTGCCAGCAAGGAAGAGCTGACAGGAAAAGTGGTGCAGGCCGATGCTCTGGTCGGGACCTGTGATCCCGAGGTAATTCGCGCCGGTAAAAAACTACGCTGGGTACAGAGTTGGAGTGCGGGAGTGGAAAGGTGCATGTATCCTGAATTGGTGAACAGTGACATCATATTAACCAACGCCAAGATCATCCAGGGACCGGAAATTGCCGACCATGCCATGGCCTTGCTTCTCACACTTACCCGAAATATGAATGTAGCTGTTATCAACACGCGTAACGAGAGATGGGGCAAAGGGGACTATGATCCCATTGAGCTGCGTGGAAAAACTGCCCTGATTATCGGCATTGGGGGCATTGGCACACAAGTGGCCGAGCGCGCCTTTGCTTTTGGCATGAGGGTTTTGGCTGTGGACCCCAAAGATATCCCTTTTCAGAGGGCGGTGGAACGAGTCGGCAAACCCGATGAACTGCATGAATTCCTTCCTCAAGCAGACGTCGTCTTCATGTGCGCACCGCATACGCCTAAGAGCGAAGGCATGATGGGAAAGGAGGAATTCTCGCTGATGAAGCACGGTGCATACTTTATCAATGTCTCCAGGGGTAAAACTGTGAAGACTAACGCGTTGGTTCAAGCGTTAAAGAAGGGGCACCTGGCTGGAGTTGGTTTGGATGTGATGGATCCGGAACCGCTGCCTGAAGGTCATCCGCTTTGGAAGTTTCACAACATCGTCATTACACCCCATATTGCGACTCGATCCGATTATTCCTGGGTGCGCCGTGTGGAGCTGGCCAAGGAGAACTTGAAGCGCTTCGCCAAGGGCTTGCCGTTACGCCACATCGTGGACAAAGGCAAAGGCTACTGATCGGTTGCAAGTTCCAGGTTCCAGGTTGCAGGTTGCAAGTTCCAGGTTCCAGGTTTCGAGTTTCAGGTTTCAAGGTTCAAGCTGTTGAGCTTTTGAGCTGTAAGTTCTCAGTTTTGAGCTTCTGAATTCTGGATTCTGAATTCTGAATTCTAGCTCCTAGCTCCTGGCTCCTGGCTACTGACTCCTTTCAATTTGCCCTTCACCGCTTTGATAGGTTTGAGAGGGCGACACGTTCACGCGCGGCACGCTTACGATTCGTACTGATGATGTAAACGGTAGCCGCGGCAAACAGAACGATGATCAGGCTCCCAACATTGAAAACGCCTTTTTGTGAATACCAAACAATCAGGTAGCCGACGCTACCGGGCAATAAGGCATAGTACGCGAAGGGGAACAAGGTCTTGCGAATAACCGATCCCTCTTTTCCAAGCAAACCGACCACAGCGGACGCGGCGACGACGTTATGGACGCAAATGATATTTCCCGCCGCTCCTCCCACAGCTTGAAGAGCCACGATCCAGGTGGGGTCTACCCCAATCCGCTGGCCCACCCCGAATTGAAAGAGCGAAAACATCATGTTGCTGACCGTATTACTGCCTGCCACGGCAGCGCCAAATCCGCCAATGAAAGGCGCGAAGATGGGCCAGGCGGAGCCGACCAAGGCAGCGACCCCTTCAGCTAAAGCAATCGGCATCTTGTCATAACCGGCTGCCCCTCCGCCCGAGTTGATGAAAACCTGGACCATGGGGACTGTAAAGACAAGCGCGGCAGAAGCACCCACCATTGTCTTTGCCGAGTTCCAAGAGGCACGCTTGAAGGCTGAGAAATCCATCTGATGTAAGAAGATGGTAATAAAGCAGACCGCCAGAAAAATTGTTCCCGGCAGATAGAGAGGCTGAGCGGTTGCCGTAATATCAGTGCCGAAGATGTTGGGTATCGTTATGGTCCAGGATCTGAGCAGGTCGCTGAATGGCAACACCCTCAGACGAGTCAAGACCAGAAAAAGGGCGACCAGAACATAGGGAGACCAAGCCTTCATCATACTCATACCACCGCTGCGATGAGTCACATCCTTGATTTCGATCGATCCCGTCCACTCCGGATCCCAATTTTCTCTGGAGTCAAAGTTCCAGTACTCTTTCTCTGATGGCATCAGAAGACCTTTTTTCGCCGCGGTTATGACAATGGCTAGGCCGATTAGTCCGCCAAGGATCGCTGGGAATTCAGGTCCGAGCAAGTAGGCAACGATGATATAGGGTATGGTCATGGAGAAGGCCGCAAACAGAGCAAACTTCCATACTTGGAGACCTTCCGAGAAGGACTTGTTCTTGCCAAAGAACCGTGTCATGAAGGCCACCACGAAGAGAGGAATCAGAGTTCCAGCGATAGCGTGCAAAACGGCTACTTTCAACCCAATCATGGCCAGGAACTGCGGCCAGTCGTATCCCAATTGTTGGGCGAACGCCGCAATTGATTCGTCCGTTGACAAGCCGGTATTGACTCCCACCAGGATTGGAGTTCCCAGCGCGCCAAAAGAGACCGGGGTACTCTGAATGATCATCCCCGCCACAACAGCCGCCATGCCGGGAAATCCAAGACCCACCAATAGAGGAACGGCTACGGCGGCGGGCGTGCCAAAGCCGGATGAGCCTTCGATGAACGACCCAAAAAGCCAGGCGATAATAATCACCTGAACTCGCCGGTCCGGTGTGATGTCGGTAAAACCTTGCCGAATCGTCCTCATTGCCCCGCTTTCCTGGAGGGTGTTTAACAGTAGAATGGCCCCAAAAATGATATAAAGCAGTGTTGCCGCAACTAGCAGGCCCCTAATGGAGGCTGCAGCTGCCTGGGCCATTGAAATCTTCCATACAAACAGAGCGAGGCCAACCGCCACAATGTAAGAAATCGGCATGGCCTTACTGGCAGGCCATCGCAGAATCACGAGAAATAAGGCAACTGCCACAATCGGCATCAAAGAAAGGATAGCCAGGGTTCCTATACTCATGTATCAATCCCCCCCTTTGGGCAAAGACCCAACGCTGTCGCTTCGGAAATGATCATCGGGAACGTGCTTACCATAGTAAAGATGAATATTTGAGTAAAGAAAAATGCGTGAAATGAGGGACACCCTTTCCTCTTTCTCCCCTTTTCGAAAATGCAGCTCTACCCCTTTTATCCAGCGCCCCGCTGTGATAATAACAAGTGCCTCGCTCCGTAAAAGGATGACGTTTGCTGATGGGGCTTGCGAGGCGAGATCAAGGAGGGAGGAGGTGCCCGCCTCAGGTGGGACTCGACGCCGTCGCGCTCGCCCCAAACATCACCGTACTTACGAAGCAAGGCACTAAGGAGGATTTCAACCATGAAAACGTACCACA
>JALLOM010000256.1 GCA_027717865.1 Acidobacteria bacterium AH-259-O06
CCCCTCTCAAGATGAGACGGTTTCGCAGATTACGCGCAACCTGATGTGCAGCTGCGGCTGCCCGCACATCATCAAACAGTGCGGGGACGAATGTGGACTTGCCCCTGAGCTGGTTCAAGAAATTACACGGCTTGTGGCTGCAGGAAAAACACAGCAGGAGGTCTACGCAAATTTTGAAGCAAAATATGGACCCAGTGTACGTGCCGTTCCCACCGCAGAAGGATTTAATCTACTCGTCTGGATAGTTCCTTTCGTCGGCCTGTTCGTGGGTGTCTTAGTGGTTATCATGGTGGTCAAGAAACTCAAACCGGATAGAACTGCTGAGGAAATCCAACAAGTGCCTCCGAAAATCGATAAGAAATATCGACGACTTCTTGACAGGGAACTGAAACGATAATGGCTTTACTCATTGCTCCGGTCTTGTTTATTTGTGCCGTGCTTTATGTTGCTTACCCGCTTCTGCGCGAGACAAAAGAAATTGGGGCGCCTGAGCATGAGAAAACAGATTGGGAGAAAACTGTTCAAGAAAAAGAGGATGTTGTTGAGGCGCTCAAAGACATTGATATGGACTTTCGCATGGGTAAGTTGTCTCGGCAAGACTACCAGTCCCTCCAGAGTGACTTTGAGCAGCAGGCCGTGGAAATTTTCAAAAGGCTCGAATCACTCCACAAGAAGGGCGGCAAACCCAGGAAGAAGAAAAAATCCTGACCATGCCGGCCCAATCCCACCCTCTCTTACGACTTTCTCAAATCACCAAAACATTTGGGACCATCAGGGCGGTTTGGAACCTGGATCTGGAGGTTTATCCAGGAGATTTTCTGGCCATCTTTGGGCCCAATGGTGCAGGTAAGACCACTTTGCTTAGAATCATTGCGTCGCTGACGCAGCCTACCAGTGGAAGGATAGAATTCTCCCAAAAGAATAGCAGCCAAAACCGCCAGCAAGTGGGCTACGTCTCACACCAGAGTCTCCTTTACAACGAACTGACCGGGTTTGAAAACTTGCTGTTTTATGCGCGCCTCTATGGGATAGGAAATGCTCAGGACCGGGCGGATGAGATGTTGGCCAAGATGGGACTTGAACAGGCGGGGGATCAGCTGGTTCGAGAATATTCCCGGGGCATGAAACAGCGCTTGACCTTGGCCCGCGCTCTTTTGCACGAACCCCAACTGCTGCTACTGGACGAGCCATATACGGGGCTGGACCAGCATGGCAGCCGTCTCTTCACACAGGTCCTCGAGGGATTGAAAGAAGAAGGGAGAACTGTTTTGCTGATCACACACAATCTTGGAGAAGGACTTGCACTGTGTACTCGGGCCGTGATTCAGCATCGGGGTGTACTGGTCTTCCAGGCCGCACGCCAAGAATTTGAGAAATCTGAATTTGAGAAACTGTACTTTCGGGCCGTGGAGCCAGGAGCCAGGAGCCAGGAGCCAGGAGCCAGGAGCCAGGAGTCAGGAGTCAGGAGCCAGGAGTCAGAATCCAGAATCGAGAAGTCAGAATCCAGAAGTCAGAATCGAGAAGTTGGAGATCAACGGTCCTAATGCTTGTTGCCTTGAGTTTTGAGTTGTGACTTCTGACTTCTGAGAATGAGTCCTTGAGCTCAGACTTGCAGGCTCAACATTCTGACTTCTGGATTCTGACTTCTGGATTCTGGATTCGGAATTCTGACTCCTGACTCCTACAAACATGAACCACATCACATTAATTTGGATCATCGCTGAAAAAGATCTTCGGATCGAATACCGATCTCGGCAGCAGGCCTTCCTGACGACTCTCTTTTTTGCTCTTCTCATCCTGGTAATTTTTATTTTTGCCTTTGATCCGGGGAGTCGAGCGACTCGTGACGCTTCACCGGGGATTCTCTGGGTGGCTTTGCTTTTCCCGGGTGTTATCCAGCTCAACCGTTCCTTTCAAACGGAGATCGAGGAGGGGACCTTGTGCGGAATGATCCTTTCTCCTGTGGATCGAGGGGTCCTCTTTCTGGGGAAGCTTGTGGCAAACTGGATTTTCTTGGTGATCATTGATTTGTTGATTCTGTTGGCTTTTGTGATTTTTTTTAACTTTGCCTTCTCCAGTCAACTTCTCTGGATTGTCTTATTGATTGTTCTTGCCAGTGTTGGCATTACAGGTGTCGGAACAATTTTTGCCGCCATGGTGAGCAGCATACACACCCGAGAGGTTCTGCTGCCCATTTTGCTTTTTCCGATCCTGGTTCCTATAATCCTTGCTGCTTTGAGTGGCACGCAGGAGATACTGCTCCGAGAGCAGATGCAGTCTTTAAACCGCTCGATTCAGCTGCTGGTTGGCTTTGATGTCATTTTCCTGGCGGCTGGCTTTTTGCTGTTTGAGTATGTCGTGGGAGATTGAACACATTTTGACGCGGTCCGCAGCCCGCTATCTTAGGATCACCGGCTGGTTATTGATTCCACTTTATTTCCTAATGGTTCTGGCTCTCTATGGGGCCTTCCTTTACGCTCCCACCGAGAAAGTGATGGGTGAGGTACAGCGGATTTTCTACTTTCACGTAGGGGCAGCCTGGAACGCTTTTCTGGCTTTTTTCGGTGTGTTTCTGGGTGGTCTAGCCTATCTGATCACCCGCAAACAGTGGTGGGATCACCTGGCTGCGGCCTCGGCCGAAATCGGAGTGGTCTTCACTACTATAGTTCTGACAACGGGTCCGATTTGGGCCAAGCCGGTGTGGAATACCTGGTGGCCATGGGGTGATCCACGAGTCATGACCACCATGGTGTTATGGCTCATTTATATCGCTTATTTGATCCTGCGATCCAGCTTGCCGGAGGGAGAGAAGAAATACAGGTATTGTGCTGTTTTCGGGATCATCGGCTTTCTTGATGTGCCCATTGTGTGGTTCTCGATTCGCTGGTGGAGGACGATCCATCCCCTCGTCATCACCGGAACGGGAGAGCAATTGGAGCCCGAGATGATTCATGCTTTGGTCGTCTCAGTCATCACCTTCACGGTTCTCTACCTAAGCTTACTGATGCTGAGGATGGCCATGCGTTTAAATTCCAGCGTGGCAGAAGAAGTTGGCCAAAGACTGCTGGAAGAGAGGGTCGAGCGAGTATGAATGCTTACCTTTTTGCAGGCTATGTCGTCATCTGGACAATTCTTTTCTCTTACCTGCTCTACCTGACTCGAGAGCAGAAGCAGATCAATAAAAAGTTGAAATCTCTGTCGGAAACGCTCCACAAGCGCAACCAGTGATCCGGTATAAAAAATCTACTACTGAATTCGACTGGTTGATCCGCTGCTCTCCCTGGGATAAACTCCCTGGTAATTCAAATTTTAAGATGCTTAAGGAGGAGACACTGACTTTACGGTCTTTCACGTTTAGCTTGTTCGGTCGGGTGTGAGCAAGACCTGACTGAAGTCTATCTGGTGGCAACAATATGCGAAGGAGGCACAATCAATGAAAACCATAGGACGGCGGCAATTCTTGGGCGGCTCGCTTGGTGCTGCAACAATGATCGCAGCATCCTCTTCGAAGAGAGCTGTCTCACCCAATGATAAGGTTACCCTGGGCGTCATGGGTATCGGTGGGCGGGGGACGCATCTTACCGAGCGTTTGGCGGCCAGGTCGGATGTGACAATCGCCTATCTTTGCGATGTCGACGGATCGCGCTTTGAGCGTGCGGCCGAAGTTGTTGATTCGACTTCTGGAGACAATCCCAAGCTGGTAAAGGATTTCAGAAGGATCCTGGATGACCGGCAGGTTGACGCTCTCATCATCGCAACCCCTAATCAGTGGCATGCGCTGGGCACCATCATGGCCTGCCAGGCGGGAAAAGACGTCTATGTCGAAAAGCCGGCCTCCAACAATGTGTGGGAAGGGAGAAAAATGGTTGAGGCAGCTCGCAAATACGAAAGGGTCGTTCAGGTCGGAATGCAGTGCCGCAGCGCACCCTACTTTGGCAAGGCCGTCAAATACCTCCGTTCTGGAAAGCTTGGCGACATCCGCTTGGTACGCGTCTTGAACATGATCCAGGACAGGGAGAGACCCAGAGGTCCGGAGCAGCACCCTCCCAAAAGCCTGGACTGGGACTTCTGGTGCGGTCCGGCCCGGAAGGGTCCTTACAGTCCCGGTCGCTGGTGGATGAACTTCTGGGACTATTCCAGCGGCAAGATCACCGATGACGCCGTTCATCAAATCGATCTGGCTCGGTCTCTCATTGATCGACCTTACCCGGAAACCGTAAGCCATGCGGGAGGTATTTTCGCCTATCACGACGGAAGGGAAATCCCCGACACGCAATTCGTGACCCACGGATACCCGGGCGGGCTGACGCTGATTTTCCAGGGCACGCTTTGGGCTCATTACATGAAAAAAACGGCTCACAGCATTCGAGATTCCGACCAATTCCCGGATTGGCAGTTCAACAGCACCAAAATAGAGGTTTTTGGCACAAACGGGATGATGATTTTTGGACGCCACGGCGGAGGATGGTTGGTCTATGACGCCGAGGGCAAATTAGCGGCATCACATTACGGACGTCAGTCGACGGATGAGCATCTGGAGAATTTCATCGAGTGTGTCCGGACTCGTAAGAAACCCAATGCCGATATTGAAGAGGGCCATCGTTCAGCTTTGCTCTGCCACCTGGGGAACATTTCCTACCGAGCAGGAAACCGCAAACTGAGATTTGATCCAAAGACCGAAACATTTGCCAACGACGAGGAAGCCAACCGGTACCTCAAGCACAAATACCGCAGCCAATGGGCTCTACCGGATGAAGTTTAGTGGCTCGATTCCTAAATAACATAGCAATCGTTGCGAGCGCGACGGCTCCGATTTTCGCGAAGCGACGACGAGTCAATGTGAGCGCATTGGCGAGGAGGAGCGACAAAGAAAGCGGGGCCGTCCCGCCGCAAC
>JALLOM010000257.1 GCA_027717865.1 Acidobacteria bacterium AH-259-O06
AGTTGAGATTACTTGCGTATTGATCTTAGAATCAAACCTGATACTCGGAATCGATCTGTGCGACCCGGGCAGATCCGATTTCAATCCACCAGGTCGGAAAGACCGTTATGAGAATCGCCGCAGCAGTGCTCCTCGCTTTTATTTCCGGAGGCGAAGTCCTTCTTTTGGCGCAAACCACCGCTGTTGAAGAAGGGAAAGGCTTCCTGCATCGTGGCGCTGCCGCCGAGGCCTTTGCCGAACTTCTCAAGATCCCCCTTCAACCTCCAGACGTCTCAGTGAGGGTGCGCGGAAAAGAAGAGGACGAGGGGTTGATCACCGAAGACGTCTCATGGGCGTCCCTGGACGGCGAACGCCCCACAGCCTTTGTGATACGACCCGCCGACGCGAAGGCGCGTCTGCCCGCGATTGTTTGTCTGCATGGAAGCAGCGGAAGTCGAGAATCCATGTGCACCAAGAAGTTTGGCATCGGCCCATGGACTCGTCCCGGGCGCCAGAGTTCCCACACCCGTCTTCTCGGATGGGCCCGTGAGCTTTCCCGACACGGCTATTTGACCCTGGCCTTGACGCAAAGGGGTCTGGACACCAGAACCCCCGACACGAACGACCAGGCGAAGGATCTGCTGGTCCGCGGCCGAACCCTTATGGGAGCCATCGTTTATGAGATTCGCCAGGCGGTTACCTACCTTCAGCAGCGGGAAGATGTGGATTCCAGGAAAATTGGAATGACAGGAATGTCTTTCGGCGGCATTACCACCTTCTATAGTTGGCTTGTGGATGAGCGGATTGGTGCTGCCGCGCCGATTTGCGGTGGAGTCGGATCGGTAGACGTTTTCTTGAGACGCGGATCACGGCGTTACCATGGGTTTTACTGGTGGATCCCGGACATGTTGACCCGGGGGGATCAGGGTGATTTTGCGGCAGCCATGGCTCCCAGACCTCTCATGTTATGGGCGCCTCTGCATGACATCGGCATGCCCAGGGAAGGAGTGGATCGTTTTCTGGAGGTTGTCCAGCCGGCTTATGCAAAGGCGGGGGCTCCGGGAGCCTTAGTGGTTCATCGGCCCCCGGGGGAACACAGTTTCTCACTGGAAGCGTTTCAAGCCATGAAATCCTTCTTCGATAGGCACCTGGAGCCACGGTAGGGGCGAGCCACCGGCTCCCCCCTACCGGGCCGGCGGCTCACCCCTACAATCAGTAGATGAAGCTTGCACCTTCGACTGGGCGAGCCATGATCAGATACTCCGTAAGTTGACTTGGTATGCTCCGGGACCGGTAATAATCCTTCTCCAGGGACTCGACCAGAAAGGATGTCCGTGAGGCTTCACACAGGGTCACAGCACAGCCACCGAAGCCGGCACCCGTCATTCGAGCGCCAGCCGCGCCGGCGGCGACACAGGCTTCCACCAGCTCATCTAGTTCAGGACAACTGACCTCAAAATCTTTTCGCAGACTGGTGTGTGATTCGTTCATCAGCCGGCCAAACTCCTTTAGGTCACCGTCCAGCATCGCGCCTCGAGCTTCCTCTACGCGCGGCCCTTCGCTGACCAGGTGGCGAAAACGCCTCCGGTAAGGTTCCTCCAAGACTTCATCCGCTAGAGACAACAAAGTCTCGACAGGTACACGAGCGATCAGTTCGGAATAGGTTTGTGAATCTGACTGGAACTGGGAATGAGACCGGAATCGTGTCAAAGCCTCGCGGCACTCCACCGGGCGCGCATTGTACTTTTCTTGAGCTTCGCCGGATTTGTCTGCGACTACCAGACTGTGAGCAATGACAAACTGCCAGTGTTCCGGTACCGGGATCGGTGACAATCTTAGCGGGGAGAAATCGATTTTCAGGGCCTTGTTTCGCTGCCCACCCAAACAAACGGCCTGATCCATTCCACCCCCTTGTGTTCCCACATAGCGCTCCCCCTTTGCCAGCAGATCCATCAACTCGAGGGGCTCAATGGATATCTCATTTATCCTGGTCAAGATCAGGGAACAAGCAACAACCAAAGCGGAAGAAGAGCTCAAGCCCGCGGCCATGGGAATGTTGCCTGAAACAACCGCGTCGAAACCGCTCAGGTGGCCGAAGCGATCCATCAAAGCTTGCGCGGCCGCCTTCGCATAGTTACCCCAGTCCCCCTTCGGATAAGGCGAAACCACGGACTCCAAACTAAACTCTCTCGCACCAAAATGTTCGCTCACATTGCGAAGTCTCACCCGGGGGCCCTTGCGAGCCCGAAATAGGATGGCAATATCTCTCTGAATGGCGATGGGGAAAACGGGCAAGCCGTTATAGTCGGTGTGTTCACCGATCAGGTTGACTCGTCCAGGGGTCCTCACAAGATGAGTCTCCTTGAGGGACCCGAATCCCCGCTGGAAAATTCCCTTGAGTTTCTGGTGTCCGACCTCTGCTATCATTCACTCGCAGCGTTTATAACATGGTCTGTAAAAGAGAGCCTAGTTTTGTTCTTGCATTCCGCTTTTGGGAGGGGCAACTATGCTTCATCGAATAGTCCTTGCTTTAACTTATGTGTTGTGGGGGATGTGCACTTTTGCGCCAGCCGGCGGGGAGGCGCAAGTTACGGTATGGGCGGTGCCGAGTGTCCACAAGGTCCGGCCCGAAGATCGGGTGCAAGACTCTAATCTGGTTTGGTCGCGAGAAACAAAGACGGTTTCTCTTGCAGGCGCTAAAAATGAACACGTCCCCTTTCAGGTGGTGATCACCACCCCGCCTCCAGCCACTCGCTATGAGAAGGCCGCCTCCGGATTTTGGGTCGAAGTCTCGGATCTGATTTCCTCGCAAGACCGGATTCCCAAAGAGCAGGTGAGGCTTTATTTCGAGCACGTGGTTCTTTGCTACGGGAAGTCCAGCCCAGTGGGGAGTACGGGCTTCTGGCCGGATGCGCTGGCGCCTCTGACTGATCCCTTCGGCATGGCGGCAGCATTTCGCAGGGCCGTGAGAAACCGCGCTATTTGGGTGGATATTTCAGTGCCAGCCGGGGTGTCGGCTGGAACTTATGGCGGGACCCTGCGCGTCACTCGGCACGATGCTCTGATTGATCAACTCACCATCTCTCTGAGAGTCTACGATTTTGCGCTTCCAGACGAGACGCATCTGCTTGCTTACATTGGTGTCTTTGACCGTTGGTTTGCACCGCACTATGATGTTGCTTCATCCTCTGCCGAGCTGCGCCGGCTCACTCAGAAATACTATGACTTTCTGTATAGCAGCAGAATGGAACCCTGGTTTAACCAATTACTGCAGCCGCACTTTGAGGAGAAAGAAAACGGAGAGATCGTCGTAAAATTCGAGGACAGGCTGTATGAATATTATCTGAATGAGCTAAAGACCAAGCGAGTGGTCCTGGAACTTGCACCTCACGCATTGCGTGATGATGATCGCTTTCCCCAGTTTTCAAAGGGTTTCAACGAAAGGATCGAGTCCTATGTAGTTCAGGTTTTCAACTACTTCAAGGAACACGGATGGACTGAAAAGCTGATCTTTAACAGCCCCATTGATGAGCCCAACACCGCCCAGCAGTATGCCGACACTCGCAAATGGGCGCAGCTGGTGCACGAAGCAGCGCCGGGAGTTCCATTTCTGGTCACCGAATCACCTGTCGCCGATCATCCCGAGTGGGGAACCTTGCGGGGATACGCGAACAATTTTTCCATTCATGGCAACGCCTTAAACAACCCGGCCGTGAAAAGGGCCATCCGCGAAGAGCAACAAAAGGGGGGTGAAATCAGCTGGTATATTTCCTGTGATCAAAAGTATCCGCAGGCCAATTACTTCATCGATGCCTCGCCGATGGATCCAGTGATGGTCCCCTGGATTACCTGGCGTTACGGGATGGATGGCATTTTGTATTGGGCCATCAATTATTGGCCTCAAACACCGAATCCCTGGATGGATCCTGTCACTTTCTTGAGCGGCTTCTTGTGCAGCGGCGGCGGGGTCCTCAATGGTGAGGGCTCGCTGGTCTACCCTGGTAATTATGCAAGGAGGTTTACAGGCCAGAAAAACGTGGACGGGCCGGTTTCATCCATTCGCTTGGAACTGCTGCGCGAAGGCATTGAGGATTACGAGTATCTCTGGCTTTTGAAGTCCCTTGGCGATAAAGAATTTGCCGACCGGGCTGTGGCAGACATGGTTGTTGACGTCAGTACCTTCTCTCGCAATGTGAAAGAACTGTTCAACATGCGAGAAACGCTGGCGCGGCGCATTGAGGGCCTCAGCAAAAAGTGACGATAGAAGGTCCTCTCAGCGGGGGTTAACCTTCCGCTCTGCGCGCTTCAATCTATCCCGGATCTTTTTGTAAATTCTCCTGTGCTTTAATTGGTGCTGTCTTTGCTTCAGTTTTTCGGCTAACAAGAGTTCCTTAATCCGCTGCAGGGGCAGCTCAAGCTCCACCAGAAGACGGCTGGTTTGGGTGGGATCGTAGGGGATCCTAATGGAGGGCATGCCGAGTTCAGCAAAAATCTTCAAATAACGTGCAGTACTCATGTCCGGACAGGTAATCCTTTTCCGAGCCATCTTCAATTCAAAACCGAGAAAAGTGTACAGAATAAGCGGTTCACATTTGCGTCCCAGCAGCGACACGACTCGGGTGCGGCGGGACAAGACCTTGCCGGCATAGGTCTGGCTCAGTCTTTCGATCTCCTCCTCAATCATCATGTGGGACCCCAAACACGGCCCCATCTTACTTCAGTGATATAATAGCTAATAGGATAAGCATTTTTTGGCACCTGGTTGGTGAGATGTTTTTGGCCACAGCAGAAGGATTTTGGAACTCGGTTCGCATTTTTATTGGCCAGCTGTACGATTTGGCAGTTAGCTTGGGCAACGGACCAGGTCTTTTTTTTATCGCCCTTGCAGATTCCTCTTTTCTCT
>JALLOM010000258.1 GCA_027717865.1 Acidobacteria bacterium AH-259-O06
ATCATTGCGCCGATGCAGTAGAGCGGGTGTGAGAAATGCGGACTAAGGAGCTATCTGGGGCCGGACTCTCCCCTGGGGTCGCCATCGGCACCGCTTACAGAGTTGAGCTGCAAACCGGCGCTTTCTATCGGATTCGGATCAGCCCCGAAGAGTGCTCCAGCGAGTTAAGACGACTTCGCACAGCGTTAAAACAATCACGCCGGCAGCTTCAGCAAGCAAAGAGGAAGTTTGAGGCTGAAGTCGGCAAAGAACATTCGTACATCATCGATGCGCACCTGCTAATTCTGGAGGATCGCCACTTAGTAGAACAGATCGAGAAGAAAATTAAAAAAGAGCTGCAAAGCCCCGAACGAGCGGTTCGAGAAGCTGCCGAAAATTGGCTTTCCGCCTATCGTTCCCTGGATGACCCGTTTTTTCAGGAGCGGGGTTCGGACTTGGAAGAGGTCGTGGAACGTATTATCTCCAACCTCATGGAACTAAATTCCCAGACTCACGCGGGTTTGCCTGAGGATCTTATTCTGGTGGCTCCTGAGGTGAGTTTGTTCCTCCTGGCCGAGTATCCGCTGGAGCGATTAAAAGGTCTGGTTCTGAGAAAGGGAGGGAGCACTTCTCACGGCATCATCGTTGCGCGATCCTATCGTATTCCCGTGGTTTCGGGTGTCCCAAATGTGGAAGCGGCCATCCGAACCGGAGACACATTGATCGTGGACGGATCATCCGGGGTCGTTCTAGTCCGGCCCTCCCAGAGTGAAATCAGAACCTACGAAGCCCGGATGAGGGAAGAAAAAAAGCGGCAGCTGAGCTTGGTGGGAGATCAATCTCCGTGTGTGACCCTGGACGGTCGGCGGGTATTTTTGTATGGCAATGCCGAAACCGCTAGTGAAGTGCTAGTAGGGCTTCGGCTGGGCGCAGAGGGGATCGGATTGTTTCGCTCAGAGTACATATATATGCAGGATAAGAAAGCTCCTGTGGGTGAAGAGGAGCAGTTTAAGGTTTACAAGAGTCTGGCCCAGCAAGTGGGCGATCGGCCAGCCATTGTACGCACCTTGGACTTTGGGGACGAGAGGCATCCCTACTTCTCTTCTATTTTGGCAGAGACCGAGGCTGTTTTGGGCCTGCGTGGTATTCGTCTGAGTTTACAGTATCCGGAAATCTTTAAGAACCAGGTCCGCGCCCTTTTGAGAGCCAGTGCTCACGGCAATCTGAAAATCGTGATTCCTATGGTTTCAAGTGTAGACGAGATCATTCAGGGCAAACAACTGATTCAAGAGGCTCAGCAAGAACTTCTCCAAGAAGGCGTTGTTATTGACCGCGGGATTGAAATCGGCATTATGGTGGAAGTTCCAGCGGCCATCGTTATGTTGGAAGCAATTGCTGCACATGCCGATTTTTTTGCCGTCGGTACCAATGACCTTATTCAGTATACTTTGGCTGCAAGTAGAACGGACCATCGCATTGCCTACCTGTTTAACCCCTTACATCCGGCTGTTTTGAAAAGCCTCGATCGGGTGGCCCGCGTGGCAGCCCAGCAGAATTCTATGGTGCTAGTTTGCGGCGAAGTTGCTTCTCATCCTGTCTATGCCTCTCTTCTTGTCGGAATGGGTTTTCAGCACCTGTCCATGAACCCGTTTGCCATTCCTGAGATCAAACAGATCCTGAGAGAAATAGCCTATTTCGAGGTCCGCGAGACAGTGAATCATATTCTCAGCTTGCCCACATTGGAAGAAGTTGAAGGGTATGTCAATGAACGCTTCAGCGGACTGAAGCGGCTAACCGCTGAACAGCTCACCAGCTGACGCGTTCCGGGTTCCAGGCTCCAAGAGTCAGGAGTCTGAATCCAGAATCCAGAATCCAGAATGACTTACTTCAGAACTCCTGTGCCGCCGGATTTTTGCCTGACCCAAAGGGGTTCGCACCTCTCGACAACAACTGTTATAATCAGGAGTCGGCCATAGAAAAAATGCCGGAGAACTCATGAGAAAAAGCCTTTTCAACTCTCGAAGGCAAAGATTACTTCACCTCTCTATTGTTGTATTGTTCTATTGTTCTATTGCTGTGCCGGCTGCTCTGGCCGCCTCCCATCCTTCTCGCGTGAGTGCTGTGGAGGGGATAGCTGCGGTTTCACACCAGGGTCAAGTCGATTGGTCCGAGGTTGTGCTCAACTTTCCCGTATGGGAAGGTGATCGATTTGTCCTCCAAGAAAATTCTCGCCTGGAAATTGAACTGAATGACGGTAGCTTTCTGAGGTTTGGTCCCGGAACCGATGTGGTCTTCCAAGAGTTGTCCCGCGAGGGAGTGGCATTGAAGCTTCTTTTGGGCGATCTCATTTTACGAACCAACGCGTCCACTCTCTATGTAATCTTTTCGGCCTCGACCACCGTCTATGTGGAGGTGACGGGGCTTTATCGTTTCAGTTTGACTGGGAGTGGAAAGACTACGGTGAGTGTCCGCAAGGGGATTGCTAGGACGGTTTATAACGGAACGGCTTTGAGTCTTTACGCCGGTGACTCTTTCATGAGTGGTGGAGCCCAGAATGGGCTGGCTCAAGCTTCTGAGGGCAGTCAGGATGACAGCTTTAGCTATTGGAGCGATCGTCAGGACGCAGCACGCGTCTCAAGCAGTTCCGGCCCCTATCTGAGCGACAACACCTATGCAGGTGTCCATGACCTGCACCGTTACGGACAGTGGGGTTACGTTTCTTCCTACGGCCGAGTTTGGTGGCCGTTCGTGTCTGTAAATTGGATCCCTTATCAGAGGGGCTGCTGGATTCGTAATCCCTTTGGGGGATTTGTCTGGGTTAGCTATGAGCCTTGGGGTTGGCTGCCGTATCACTATGGACAGTGGACCTTTGTTCCTTACCACTCGCGGTGGTGCTGGGTTCCGCGTGGTTTTTCAAAATGGTCGCCAGCCCATGTCAGTTTCTATTATGGGAACGGCTTCGTAGGTTGGGCTCCGAAAACATATCTGGGGACCCCCGGAGTCAGGGCTCCTCTGGATCGACAGCGGAAAACCGGTGGTCTTACCCTTGTTTCACGGGAGCGTTTTTTGGGTCGAAGAATCTCCCCTGAACGGATCGTGAGAGATTATCCGATTCACAGTTTGAGGCCGGGTTTACCCTCAAACGTAAAGACTTCTCTGCCGGTTGGCAGCGGCGACCGGCTAGTGATGGAGAGGCCTGGCATCCGTTCCATTTTGAGGGGAGATCGGCCAAAGGTTCGACAGACAGATCCCCGAGTTAGGGCTCCTCTTTTACAGAGACCGACTCCGGCTTCGCAAATAAACCGATCGCCTCGGAGGATTCAAAGGTCGCCCACCTTGCGAACCCAAGGTCCATCACCTCTCCCAAAGGTTCGGCAGACACATCCCCGAGTTCGGGCTCCTCTTTTACAAAGACCGACTCCCTCTGGGCAAATGAGCTCACCGACCCGAAGGATTCAAAGGTCCTTTGCTCCCTTGCGCTCGCAAACCAGGCGCGGGCCGATTCGGTCCCTTGGACACCGTGGAAGGTCTGGTATCCGGGTTTCCCGTTCACCCAGAAATTGAAAGTTTGAGGGGTCTGACCCTGAATTTCCAATTTTTGTTGAGAATTTCGTGTAATCGGAAAATCCCAAAAATTGGAAATTCAGGGTCAGACCCCCCTTAAGCTAAATGACGTCGGCCAATCAGCTCACTATTCTACGCATGGCTTTTGTGCCAGTTTTTGTGCTGCTCGTGGTGTACAACTACTTTGGCGGCGCCCTGGCTATATTTCTGCTGGCAGGTGTAACCGACTTACTTGACGGCCTCATTGCTCGCAGGTTTGGTCAAAAGACTCCTCTGGGAACTTTTCTAGACCCGATTGCGGATAAGTTACTGCTGATCAGCTCCTTCATCATGCTTTCACTGACCACGCTGGAACTGACCGTAATAATTCCCCTGTGGTTGACGATTACGGTCATCGGGCGAGATATCCTGCTGGTGGTGAGCGTTGTCATCATTAATCTCACTATGGGACGCCGCTTGTTTTCTCCTTCGATAGTGGGGAAGGCCACCACCGCTTCTCAATTGCTGACCGTGCTAGTTGTACTAGTCGCGAACTACCTGAAGGTCACCGTGCCTTTCTTGAGGCTACTGCTTTATTTAACTTTCGCCTTGACGGTCACTTCCGGGTTGCATTATCTGGCCAAGGGAATGAAGATGTTTGAGTATAATCGAGATGAGGCTTGAAAGATGCGGGCTTGGACTGTCCTGTGCCACGGAAGATATGAAGGAGGGCGCCCGAGCTTTTACAGAGAAGAGAAAGCCCCAATTTAAGGGAAAGTGAGGGGTTCCTTCCTAAATAACAAGGGGGAAGCGTGAAAGAATTTGTGGGGAAGCTCGATTCGATGGGGTTGAGGATGGGGATCGTTGTCAGTCGGTTCAATGAGATGATCACTGAACGCTTGTTGCAGGGGGCGCTCGACGCCTTGAGGCGAAGTGGAGTGGGGGAAGAAGACATCACCCTGGTGCGAGTGCCGGGGAGCTTCGAAATCCCATTGGTTGCTCAGCGATTGGCGCAGACGGAAAAGTTGGATGCGATTGTTTGCCTCGCAACTTTGATTCGGGGGGAGACACCACATTTCGATTACATCGCCCGGCAGGTCACCCAGGGGATCGGCCAGGTTGCTCTTAAATTTGACATTCCCGTTACTTATGGCGTCATTACCGCCGACACGGTTGAGCAGGCGGTGAATCGAGCGGGTGTCAAGCATGGAAACAAAGGGTTTGAAGCAGCTCTCAGCGCAGTTGAGATGGCCAACCTGTTGAAAGAACTGACAGCTGACAGCTGACAATTCACCGATTCTAGCCCGCATTTCTCACACGGGCTCGTCA
>JALLOM010000259.1 GCA_027717865.1 Acidobacteria bacterium AH-259-O06
GATGGCAGGGGCGAGCCGGCGGCTCGCCCCTATCCCATTGCCCCTTTGACAGCGCTGTAATAAAATCTGGCCTGTAGTAGTTTTTCGAAAATTAGATCAGGGTGAATTATGAGCGAAGAGGAAATTATCCAGAGCAGCGAAGCGCAGATTGCGGTTCACTGGAAGGAAGAAGAGTACATCTACCCATCGGCCCAGTTTATTGCCCAAGCAAATATGACTGAACCTCATGTTTATGAGCGGTTTAGTTTGGAGTGTTTCCCTGAATGCTTTAAGGAATATGCCGATATGCTCACCTGGTATCAGTATTGGCATACCACGCTTGATACGAGCGATGCCCCTTGCTGGAAGTGGTTTGTCGGCGGAAGGATAAATGTGTGCTTCAACTGTGTTGATAGACACTTACCGAGAAATAAAAATAAAGCCGCAATTCTTTACGTCCCGGAACCGGAGGACGAGCCTCATGTGGCTCTAACTTATCAGGAGCTCTATGTGAGGGTGAATGAGTTTGCAGCACTTCTTAAAGAGTTTGCCGAAATTAAGGCTGGGGATCGAATAACCATTCATATGCCGATGGTTCCGGAACTCCCGATAACGATGCTTGCCTGTGCCAGACTTGGTGCCATCCACTCTGTGGTATTTGGCGGATTTAGTGGCAAGGCTTGTGGCGAAAGGATAGCGGACTCTGGAAGTCGGGTCCTGGTTACCATGGACGGCTACTACAGGAATGGCAAGCTGCTCGAGCATAAAGAAAAGGCTGACACCGCCCTTGAGGTGGCGCAAGAAAAGGGCCAAGCCGTTGACAAGGTTCTGGTTTGGAGTCGTTACCGTGGGAAATACGTCTCCAAGGCACCGATGGTAAAAGATCGCGATTACTTGGTTGGCGATTTACTCAAGGATTATGTGGGTAAGAGGGTCGATCCCGTTTCTGTGCCGGCTGAAGCGCCTCTCTTCCTGATGTATACCAGCGGGACCACCGGCAGCCCGAAGGGATGTCAGCATAGCACCGGTGGCTATTTGGCCTATGTTACAGGTACATCCAAGTATGTTCAGGACATCCATCCGGAGGACGTTTATTGGTGCATGGCGGATATAGGGTGGATCACGGGGCATTCATATATTGTTTACGGTCCGCTCGCGCTGGCTGCCACGAGCGTGATGTACGAGGGTGTCCCCACCTACCCGGATGTCGGTCGTCCCTGGAGAATAGCTGAGCAACTTGATGTCAATATATTCCACACTGCGCCGACTACGATACGGATGTTAAGAAAGGCTGGGCCGGATGAGCCACAGAAGTATAACTACCACTTTAAGCACATGACGACGGTGGGAGAACCAATCGAACCAGAGGTGTGGCAGTGGTATTACCAGGCCGTGGGTAAAGGAGAGGCTGTCATTGTAGACACCTGGTGGCAAACGGAGACCGGAGGATTCCTGTGCAGCACCATGCCGGCGATTGAGCCTATGAAGGCTGGAAGTGCAGGTCCAGGCGTGCCTGGTGTCCATCCGGTAATCTACGATGAGGATGGGAATGAGGTTGAAGCGGGATCAGCTAAAGCAGGGAACATATGCATTAGGAATCCATGGCCAGGTGCATTTCAAACGATATGGGGAGATCGCGAGCGATACGTTTCGACATATTATGCAAAGTACTGCAAAAACAAGGGGAGCAAAGATTGGCGCGACTGGCCTTACTTTACAGGTGATGGTGCCGTGCAATCTCAAGATGGGTACTTCCGCATCTTGGGCAGGGTTGATGATGTCATCAATGTTGCCGGTCACCGATTGGGCACGAAGGAGCTAGAGTCCGCCAGTCTTACTGTTCAAGAAGTGGCAGAAGCAGCCGTTGTACCCTTGGCAGATGAGCTGAAGGGTCGGATACCTGATATGTATGTTTCTCTCAAGCCAGGCTATGAAGCCGGCCAGGAAATAGAAGGTAAAGTTGTCAAGGCTATTGAGACGATAATCGGCAAAATGGCCAGGCCCAAGCACGTTTATGTCGTACCCGATATGCCCAAGACGCGTTCCGGAAAAATTATGCGCCGCGTACTTGCCGCGATCTCTAACACCATGGACATTGGTGATGTGACGACGTTGGCCAATCCAGAGATTGTCGAGGAAATCCGTAAGATGGTGCAAGGTGAAGGAGTAGTAGCGACGAAAGAGGGTTCAGAGGATCTGAAACATTTCGGCGAAGAGGGCTGATGCCCCGCGTACCCCCTATTCAAACGCCGGTATGCCGGTGATGCTTTGGCCAAGAATCAGCGTGTGTATATCATGCGTTCCCTCGTAGGTGTAGACTGACTCCAAATTCGCCATATGGCGAAAGACGGGATACTCGCTTAGAATCCCATTTGCCCCCAAAATGTCTCGCGCCATGCGGGCAACTTCCAAAGCCATGGCCACATTATTTCGCTTGGCCATGGAGATCTGGTCGGGGCGGACCTTACCTTCATCCTTGAGGCGTCCTAACCGATGGGCCAACAGTTGAGCCTTAGTAATTTCCGTGAGGATGTGGACCAGTTTGTTCTGAACCAGTTGATGAGAGGCAATGGGTTTGTCGGAGAACTGCTTGCGTTCCAGAGCCCAGCGTCTGGCAGTGTGGTAGCAGGCCATAGCGCTGCCTATGGCCCCCCAGGCGATCCCGTAGCGAGCCTGGTTTAGACACAGCAGGGCGCTCTTTAGGCCTTGAGCTTTGGGAAGAAGATTGGACTGGGGTATGGGGCAGTTGTCGAAGACCAGCTCCGAGGTGACGGAGGCTCGCAGCGAATGTTTGTTGTGATAATCCTTGCTTTTAAAGCCTTCCGTTCCTTTCTCGACGAGAAACCCGCGGATGCAAGTATCCTCGCAGCGAGCCCAGACTACGGCCACGTCTGCAATACTGCCGTTGGTAATCCAGGCTTTAGTACCATTTAGGATGTATTCACTGCCATCTTTTCGGGCGCGCGTTCTCATTCCAGCAGGATTCGAGCCGAAGTCTGGTTCGGTCAGTCCAAAGCAGCCGATGGCTGCTCCCGCTCGAAGTCGAGGGAGCCATTTCTCCTTCTGCTCATGGCTGCCGAAGTCATGAATGGGATACATAACCAGAGCGCCCTGCACGGATACGAAGCTGCGCAGGCCGCTGTCCCCCCGCTCCAACTCCTGCATAATCAGCCCGTAGGCCACGCTGTTCAGTCCGGCGCATCCGTAGCCCTTGAGGTTGGCTCCGAAGTAACCCAGTTCGGCCATCGGTTTAACCAGCTCTAATGGAAAAGTTCCCTTCATGTAGTGGTCTTCAATAATGGGAATGACCTTGTCCTCTACGAAGGAACGGACACTGTCGCGCACTAACTTCTCCTCATCGCTGAGAAGATCTTCGATGTTCATAAAATCGACCCCTGCAAATGCCATGCTGGGAATATAGCACAGGGAGGAATTGCCGGGCCTTTTGAATGTGCTATAAAGGAGCCATGATTATCGGCTTGACGGGGCGGAACGCTTCCGGGAAAGGGGAGGTCGGTAAGTTTCTTAAATCGAAGGGTTTCTATGTCTCCTCTTTGTCCGATGTTATCCGCGAAGAAATCAAGGGCCGCGGATTGGAAGTCACTCGCGAGCGGTTGATTGAGCTGGGGAAAGAACTGCGGTCAAGGGAGGGAACTGGGGTTCTGGCCCAGCGGGTTCTCGAGAAGCTCGAGGAGGATAAGAATTATGTGATCGACTCGTTTCGGCATCCGCAGGAAGTGCAAGTGCTCAGGAGCCGGCCCAACACTCATCTTCTGTTTGTTGATGCCGATTCAGAGGTGCGCTTCGCGCGGATACAAAAACGGGAGCGCGAGTGCGACCCCAGGACCTTTGAGGAGTTCCTGGCCTTGGAGGAACGAGAAGCGGCCAGCGAAGATTGGCAAGGGCAACAGCTTCTGGCTTGCGAAGGGCTTGCAGATTTCAGGGTCACAAACAACGGTTCTTTGTCAGAGCTTCACCAGCAGCTCTCTGAGCTGTTGCGGAGACTGATGCGTAATATGACTCGTCCGGGTTGGGATGAGTATTTCATGAAATTAGCAAAGGTGGCATCACTGCGTAGTAATTGTGTGAAGCGCAAAGTTGCCGCTATAATCGTTCGTGATAAACGGGTCGTCTCCACTGGTTATAATGGAACTCCACGAGGGACGAAGAATTGCTACGAAGGGGGCTGCCCGCGCTGTAATAACCTGGCTGACAGCGGGACTCGGCTTGAGGAGTGCCTGTGCTCACACGGTGAAGAGAATGCAATCACTCAGGCGGCTTATCATGGCGTCAGTGTCAAGGAGGGCACTTTGTACACGACTTTTGCTCCTTGTCTGATGTGCACCAAAATGATCATTAACGCAGGTATTCGTGAGGTCGTCTACAATCAGGATTACCCACTGAACGAAATGTCTTTGAAGCTGCTCCAGGAGGCGGGTGTGTTGCTGCGCCAGCATCAGGTGGAGTAGTGAGTCCGCATTGCTCACACCAAGTCTACTGCGGCGGAATTATCCGACCCGACTGCGTTGCGCTCGGTCGGCCTCCTCAGCGTGCGATAGGGGCGAGCCACCGGCTCGCCCCTATCTAGGCTTCGTCACGAGCTGGTGTGAGCAGCGGACTAGAGGGATGCACAATCGCATCTCCAAGTGGTCAGCCAATGTTCGGTCTTGTTTCGCTATTCTTTTTTACAATGGCCTCGGCGGGGTTCATCCTCTTCATGGCGAAGTACCCACGCGGCTCGGAGGTCCGCATGTGGGGAATCCGGGTTTGTCACCTGCTCGGTTTCGTGGGTGTTCTCATGATGAGAATTTACAGGGGCTCTTTTACTGAGCTTTCGCTTCTTATCATCTCTTCGCTGTTG
>JALLOM010000026.1 GCA_027717865.1 Acidobacteria bacterium AH-259-O06
TTCACTAATTACACCTCTAAGTTAAACTAACCCGCAAAAACCCGCCAGGTGTGCCCAGAGCGCTGGCGCCGAGGTCGTCTTAGAGCTGATCCCCTCTGATTCTGGAATTAGAAGGAAAAACGCACCCAGGAGTACTACGAGCGGCTAACGCGCCTGTATTGCAAGCTATTCGGCCACGAATGGCACCTGGGCTACTGGCTGAACGCCTCCACTCTGCCAGAAGCTGCCGCGAAGCTCACGGAGCTCATGGCGAGCCGGCTCCGGCTTGCGCAGGATATGACGGTGCTGGACCTCGGCTGCGGGGTGGGAGGCCCGGCCTGTTATCTGGCTCAGAAAACCGGATGCCGCATCATTGGGGTGAGCAACAGCCACTCGGGCTTGGAAGAGGCCGAACGATGGGTACGCCAAAAGAAGCTCGAAGAGCTGGTAAGCTTCCACTTCGCCGATGCGCAGGAGCTCCCCTTCACGGACGGTTATTTCGATGCCGTCTGGTCCTGTGAGACCATCCACAACATCGAAGATCAGGACCGCTTGGCCCAGGAGTTCGCACGAGTGCTCAAGCCGGCGGGCCAGGCAATCCTGGGAGACATCTTTCTGCTGCGGGATCCGGGCGAGCAGGGACCAGACTTGCCAGCTCTCAAGAAATACGGGTTCCACCTGCTGACGGCGGACGAATGGATCTCAACGCTGCAAAGACATGGGAGCACCGTTCAGGAGTCGATGAGCATTGGCCACCATGTGGGAGTACAGAGCCTGAGTCTTTGCACTGAGATCTGCGTTGCCGAGGCTAAGACCCACGCGGAGGGCACCATTGAAAGGGTCTTGTGCGAGAGGACGGCAGAGGCGACGTCGCTGCTCTTGCAAGGCTTCCAGCACCAGGATCTGAGTTGGGGGATTTGGGTAGGCAGGAAAGTCTAGGGGCAAAATCTGTCGTAATCCTGCCAAGCGCTGTCGCAAGTTTGCCAACCACGACCGAGACAGAACTTATCAGTTTCTATACGCTTGGTGCGTTGGGTTAATCCCCAGGGCCGATGTCGATTCCGTTTTCCACAAAATATCCACAAAGAATGCACAAAATGTTGACAACGGGCTAGACACGGCGGTATGAAGAGAGCTGTATGGGGAAAGGGAGTATTCATCCGCGAATGGGAGTTAGAGCCCCATCTTTCCCTTTGAATTGGGGCAAATACGGCACGAAGTCTCGGTAGATCCCATCATGGAAAAGGTCATTCAATGCTTCACAGTGGATTTCAATTTCCCAGTTTATTTTACTCGGGACCTCTTCTCGGAAGAAAACCCGGTTTTTTTGGAGGCAGTGACCCGCCTCGAATCGGATAAACGCCACCGCGTGCTATTCGTCATTGATCAAAACGTCGCCGCCGCTCGCCCTCAGATAATCTCCGAGATCAAGGGCTATTTCGCAGCCTATTCTGAAGCTTTGGAACTGCTTGGGGAACCGGTGCGGGTGATTGGCGGCGAGGGCGCTAAGGATGATTTCGCCCATGTCATCCGCCTGGTGGAGCAGGTGAATAAGCGAAGCATCGATCGTCACTCCTTCATGGCTATCATTGGGGGCGGGGCCGTCCTGGACGTGGCTTGCTTCGCGGCAGCTATCTCTCATCGCGGCGTGCGAGCGATCCGTATTCCGACAACCGTTCTATCTCAGAGTGATTCGGCTGTAGGGGTCAAAAGCGGAATCAATCTATTTGGGAAAAAGAATTTTCTGGGAACGTTTAGCCCACCTTTCGCCGTTTTTAACGACATCTCGTTCATCGACACCCTCGAGCATCGCGACAAAATAGCTGGGATCGCAGAGGCGGTCAAGGTTGCCCTGATCCGCGATCGGGCCTTTTACGAATTTTTAGAAGCCAATACCTCCCGGCTTTCGCGGGCAGAACGGGAGGTGATGACCTATCAGATCCGACATTCGGCCCAACTTCACCTGGAACACATCCGCACTTCCGGCGATCCTTTCGAGTTTGGCAGCGCCAGACCGCTCGATTTCGGCCACTGGTCGGCCCACAAGCTGGAGACGATGACCCACAATCGATTGCGGCACGGAGAAGCCGTGGTGCTTGGAATGGCCCTGGACTCGGTCTATTCCATGAAGGCAGACTACCTTGAGCAGGATCGGGTAGAGCGCATCTTAACGCTGCTGGAAAGCCTGGGATTTATGTTGTGGGACGATGCCCTTCTGAGGCGCGATGTTGAGGGGAGATGCGTGGTGCTGGACGGATTGCAAGAGTTTCGGGAACACCTTGGAGGCATCCTACATATCACCTTACTTCGGGATATCGGAGAAGGCTTTGAGGTGACTGAGATGGACGAAAGAATGGTGTTAGATTCGATCTGTTGGCTTAGAGAAAGGTTCGAGCAACGCCATCCTGAAGTCCTTCACCTACCCTCGACAGTCGCGGTGAGATAGAATGGCTCCCCCGGACGGACTGACTCGGGGAGTATGAAACTCGCCCAAAAATTTCATCTCACTTATTGCTCGAATATTCATCCCGGTGAAACCTGGGAGGAAGTTCACCAAAACCTGGCCACCTTTCTGCCTGCTATTCGCCAAAAACTCTGTCTGAATGGCCCATTTGGAGTCGGATTGCGCCTTTCCGCTCAGGCCGCTGAGACCCTGGAGAAGCGGGAAAACCTGATGGCCTTCCAGGAGTTCCTAGCCGCCCGCAATTGCTATGTGTTCACCATCAACGGGTTTCCGTATGGTGTGTTTCACAGAGCGCGAGTGAAGGAGGAAGTCTACCTGCCAGACTGGAAGGACGAGGCTAGGCTGGATTATACCAATCGCTTGGCCCGCATTCTCTCCATGCTGTTGCCAGACGAGCCGGATCTGCAAGGAAGTATCAGCACTGTCCCGGGGGCGTTTAAGAGGGAGGTCCGATCGAGGGAGGATGTTCGACAGATGGCGCGGTTGATGCTCAAACAGGTGGCGGTTCTGCATGCCTTACGAGAGCAAACGGGAAAAATCATTAGCCTTGCCCTGGAACCAGAGCCGTGTTGCTACCTGGAGACCGTGGACGAGGCAGTAGCCTTTTTCCAAGACTATGTTTTCAATCCAGAATTATTGCAGACGCTTGTGGACGAACTAGGGGTTTCACCAGCACAAGCGGAGGAGACGGCGCGGCGTCACATTGGCGTCTGCTATGATGCCTGCCATATGGCGGTCGAGTTCGAAGAGGCAGCCGATGCGCTCGGGAAACTCAAAGCTGCTGGCATTAAAATCTGCAAGTTCCAAATCAGTTCGGCCCTCAAGTTGCACTTCAAGGAGGGCGATGGGCGCGCTGAAGAAACCTTGCTCCCGTTCGCGGAGAGCACCTATCTCCATCAAGTGGTGGAGAAATCCCAAGAAGGTCTGGTTCGTTACATCGATCTGCCCGAGGGTTTGGCTGAGGAAGCCAGGGCGCGCAGCTGCCCAAAACGAGGAAGAGAAAAGGAATGGCGGGTTCACTTTCACGTGCCTATCTTCCTGGGGGAAATGAAGAATTTTGGCACCACCCAAGACCACCTGGTTTCCCTGATCAACTTCCTGAAAAGCGACACTCCTTGCCCCTACTTGGAAGTAGAGACCTATACATGGGATGTCCTTCTTGACGAATACAAGACCTTGGACACGGCAAGCGCTATCGCCCGGGAACTGGCCTGGGTACGAGACAGGATTCATTCGTAAGCGAGCACAAGTCTATGCCAGGCCGGCGATCCCGATGGCAAGTCTATCTCCAGTTAGGTCGAGTCTCCAACCTGCCGACCGTCTGGACGAACTGCCTGGCTGGAACGATCCTGGCAGGCGGAGGACTGGAGGGAATTGTGTTGGCTCCGCTGCTTGCAGCACTTTCCCTCTTTTACACTGGGGGAATGTTTCTCAACGACGCTTTCGACCACCGGTTCGATCGCGCCTTTCGTCCGGAACGGCCCATTCCCGCAGGAGAAATCACCGCGACCGAGGTTTATGCTGTCGGGTTTGGCCTGTTGATGCTGGGGGAAGGACTGCTGGCGTTGCCGGCATTGTTGCGGGATAGAGTTCCCGATCCCGAGGTGATGACCTGGGGTCTAGTGTTAGGCTTGCTCATTATCTACTACAACTATCGGCACAAAACAGACCCTCTCAGCCCACTGGTGATGGCCCTTTGCCGCGCCCTCGTCTACCTCATCTCCGGGGCCATGGTGGCATCAGCGTTCGCTGCAGAAGTGCTGGCCGGCAGCGTCGTGCTGGTGGCTTACATGGTTGGACTGACCTACGTCGCAAAACAGGCAAACCTCAAGGAAGTGAAAAACCTCTGGCCTTTGCTATTTCTGCTCGCGCCATTTCTTTATGGATTTCTCCGATTAGAACAACTGGACCAGAGGAGTTTAGTCTATCTTCTTTTTTTTGCCTGGGTAATCTATGCCCTCTCGTTCTTATTGCAAGAAAGGCGGAATATCCCCCGAGCCGTGATCAGCCTGATTGCAGGAATTTCCTTGCTGGATGGGATGCTGATCGCGGGTGTTCCAGGACAGCTTGCAGGGGTCTGGTTGGCCGCAATTGGGTTCCTTCTCACGTTATCCGTTCAGCGCTATATCCCGGGAACCTGAGAGGCCTGCCTCATTCGGCAAAGAGATGGTCTAGCATCAGTTGTTTAACCCTCGTTGCAGGCACCAACTCGTCACGGACCAGACCTTTTTCGCTGGAGATGAAGACCGGAGCGTGGCGCAGATTCTCGCTGATCCTACCATGTGATCCTTTCACCAGGCTAGCATCAAGGGGAATCACGTCGAAGAGGTAACGAAATCCCAGCCATTTTTTAAGCAAAATGGTCCCCATCTTGAGAAGGGGAAGTCGAATCTTCGGGTCCATGAAAAGCTCAAGCGGATCGTAGCCGGGCTTGCGGTGAATGTCCACCGTACGCGCAAAATCGGGAGCCACGGCGTCATCCAGCCAGTAGTAGTAAGAGAACCATTTGTTGGCCTGGGCGATGGCCACCAGCTCTCCAGAACGGGGATGGTCCAACCCGATAGCCTTCTTCCCGGTCTCATCCAACACTTGCTCTATCCCTGGAACCTTCTCCAGCAAGGTCTTGATGTCCGCCGTTTTTCCTGGATCCCGCACATAGACATGGGCAACCTGATGATCGGCTACAGCGAAGGCCTCGCTGGCACCCGCATCCAATACCTCTAGCCCGAGTTCTAACCTCACGCGGATCAGTCCTGCCTCGCGCAGTATCCGGTTGATGTGGACGGCCCCATCAACCGGGCTGATTCCGTACTCGGAAAGCACAATTACTCGGGTCCCGCTTTCTCGAAAATGATTGATCAGTTTTCCGCAAACCTGGTCGATTGCGTTCAGGTCTTTGCGTATGGCGGGTTGATCTGGACCCAGACGCTGTAAGTTATAATCGAGGTGAGGCAGGTAGATGAGTGTTAAAGTGGGTGATTGCCAGTCGAAAACTCGCATACCCGCTTCCGCGATCCAATTGCTGGAAAGAATATCGGCTTTCGGTCCCCAAAAATGAAAGAAAGGAAATTCACCGATCTCACCCCGGAGTCGATCTCCTAATGCCGTGGGATGGCTGTAGATGTCAGGTATCTTTCGCCCATCTGCCGGATACATGGGGCGTGGTGTTACTGAAAAATCGGCGCTACTGTACATGTTGTACCACCAAAACATCTTGGCGCAAGTAACGTTGGGGTCGCGCCGGCGGGCGGTTTCCCAAACCTTTTCGCCGGCAACCAGGTGGTTTGACTGCTGCCAGAACCAGACTTGGGCTAAATTGCGGAAGTACCATCCATTGGCGACAATACCGTGGCCCGAGGGCACAAGACCGGTCAGAAAGGTGGATTGCACCGAGCAGGTTACGGCGGGCGTCACGGTTTGGATCGGAAGCTGCACACCGTCCTTAGCCAGGGCAACCAGGTGAGGAGTGTGTTCTCCCAGCAACGCCCCAGTAAGCCCGACGACATTGATGACTGCTGTCTGATGCAGGGGCAACTCGGGGATCTCGCGGTTTATGTCTCTGCCAGAGGAGTTTGCCCTCCTCTAAGCACGCTGCTGCCCTCGTAAAACTGCGTCTGATTAATGCTGGGGCGCTGTTTGATATCCTGAAGGTCTAGATTGCCGCTTTGGGAAAAAAACGAGGTCGGATTATCCCAAACGATTTTCTTGATGTCCTCCTCTGGAATGCTCACCGCTCTCATGGTAGCTACGGTCTTGGGGACTTTGAGAGGATCGCTAATACCCCAATCGGCCGCACTGTTGATAATAATCCGGTCGCTGCCATATTGCTTCACCAGAGCCGCCATGCGCGCCTCGCTCATTTTCGTGTTGGGGTAAATGGAATGGCCCGCCCAGCAACCAGTATCCAAGACCAACGGTAAAGTCTCTTCGGTGTTGTGATCGATCAAAACGCGGGTTTCAGGAAATCCCACGTCTCGAATTAGATCGATGGATCGAACGGTGCCGTTTTTCTTGTCGCGGTGGGGGGTGTGCACAAGAACGGGCAGATCAAACTCCAAGGCGATTTCCAATTGACACGCAAAGTATTTTTCCTCCGCAGCCGTTTGGTCGTCGTATCCAATTTCTCCGACGGCAACCACACCCTCTTTTTGCAGGTAACGGGGCAGTAGATCGATGACCTCATCTGCCAGCTTAGGACTGTTGGCTTCCTTGGGGTTGAGGGCGATGGTACAAAAATGGCGGATCCCAAACTGGGAGGCGCGGAAGCGTTCCCATCCTAACAGGCTATTGAAATAGTCGATAAAGGTTCCGGCGTTAGTGCGAGGTTGTCCCAACCAAAAAGCGGGTTCGACAATGGCTATGATTCCTGCCTCGGACATGGCCGAATAATCGGCGGTGGTCCTGGATGTCATGTGGATATGAGGATCGAAGATCTTCATTGTCCGACTCCTTTCCCAAGCCCGTTATTGGACCATTTTTGCGAGGGATGCGTCCATGGCCCCTATGACGTTCTGCTCGGCTTCGATTTTTCTTTGTTTTTCCAGCTCGCTGCGGCTGGCAGCATCATGGGTATGACCAAGTCCCACGGCTGCCCAGTACCGATGGTTGGGACTCTCATGACGCAGATAGCTGTGGACGCGTGCTAGCCGCTCTTGCGGAATCCGTGGAGCAAGGGCTAGCCAGATGTCCGGCGGAACTTCACGACCGGCAGCCTCCCGCTCGCTCACATAATCGTCGGCCATTCGCGAAAGTTCTTGGTTAAAGCGCGATTCCAGTCCGATGATGCGCGTCACAGCGACCCCATTAAACAAACTTTTTAGAACCATGTGATTAAAGTTGAGCTCCGGAAAGTAATGGGAAGGGTAGGGGTTCTCACAGGCAATGGATTCAAAAAGGGGAATAATGTTGGTCCGGCAGGCGCCCATTGCCGTTTCCAGGAACTGCTCGCAGTGCGGCAAAAGGCTTAAGGCTCGCAGCCAGCTCTGCTGCTCACGGCTGTCTCCATATTCGTAACACTGCAAAACTAACTCGACATACTCATCTGGGGAAAGATGCGAAAGACTTAGCAACAGGAGCGCCCGGGCGGCTTCATCGATACCCCAGTGGTCCAGGGGAAGCTCCGGATTGAGCGAATGCAGATCTTTTTTTTCCAGATCATTAAGAAGCAGTGCGTGCTTACCCAGTTTTCGGGATGCTCCAGTGTAAGAGCCCATCAACTTATTCGCCTGTACGGGTGCACTGGCGGACTGTAGGGCCTTTTCAAACCACATCCACCCCTCTTCGGAAACACGTGCTCTCAGTATCTCAATTAAGAATTGCTTCATTGCACATCAGGCCTTGGCAAAACCGCAAATAGAGTAACCAAACAACAAAATGATACAATAAGTCCCCACGTAAAGATGAGTTCAATGTCGCAACCGGCAGTGAACCGTCTGTAGGATGAGTTCGTGGCAAACATCCCCTTCATGGCGTATGGATGAGCAGTGATCGATTCAACTGCTCAACACGGCTCACACCTACTAGGAACATTGCGGTATGCATTTCTCGTATTATCCGCCGGCCCGCTTCTACGACAGCTTCCGCCGAATCAAGCGCTGCCAACAAGAACGGTCTAGCAACGGAGACGTAATGCGCACCCAAAGCCAGGGCTTTTACCCCCTGGATCCCGTTGCGGATTCCTCCGCTGGCAATGATCTTCACCTTTCCAGCCTTTTCGAGGCGAAGGTTTTCCAGAATCCAAGCAGTGGGGAGGCCAAAATCCTTGAGCAGTTCACCTAGGGAGGGATCCCGGCTGAAACGGCCCTCCACCGCCGACCAGCTCGTGCCATCGCTACCTGAGATGTCTACGTAATCTACCCCCATGTTGGCGAGGCGGTATACCAATTGGGGGGCGATGCCACCCCCACACTCCTTCACGTAAATCGGGAGTGGACAGCGATGAATGATTTTCTCCAGGCAGTGCAATAATCCAGCGAAATTGGTATCACCACCTTCCTGGATCGATTCCTGCAACGCGTTTAAATGAAGCCCGAAAACGTCGGGATGGACCGTCTCAATAATCCACTCCATGTCTTCATAGCTCATTCCGTAATTGAAGCTGACCAATCCGAGATTAGCGATGATCTTGACGGACGGGGCGACATTGCGAACCTGAAAGCTGACCTGTGCGTCCTCGTGACTGAGCATCACCTTCATTGATCCCAGACCCAGCGGGATATTCAGCGCCTCAGCACCTCTGGCAAGATTGCGGTTGATGTCACAGAATTCTTTGCCCACCCCACCCGTCATCGAGGAGATAATCAGGGGTGCTGCAATTTTGTTACCCGCAAACTCGCCCTCCGTGGAAACTTCATCGAGCGAGACCTCCGGAAGAGCCTGGTATCGAAGTTTAAAGGGCGCAAAGCTGTCGCGCTGCAGGTCGACCGTTTCGTCCAGGCAAGCCTCCAGATGCTGGAGCTTGCGTCGATTGAGAGGGCTTGCCCGGGAGGCATCCAAGCGTTTGGAGGGACGATTTCTCGCCATGGTTGTCGATTCTACCACCCGTGAGCCCAAAAAGAACCCCTTTCCCTGATAGTCCCCTTTTCACCTATTCGAGACGTAAGCACAAATTCCTGCCGTGGAGGTTTGCGCAAGTGGTTGTACCATCGAAGCGATCAAAACCAGGGCCAGGACGAGCATTCTTTTTCTGATCACAGCGGCCAGACCAGGGGACCAGGAGACAAGGAGACAAGGGGACAAGGGGATGGGGAGACTTTGGTCTCCTGGTCTCCTGGTCTCCTGGTCTGGCCGCTGTGGTGAAACATTAAGCTCATTCTCGAATGTGCGGGCCCTGTTCCAGAAATGCGAACAGATCGATTATTTCTCTACGGGTCAGGTTATTCAACAATCCCTCCGGCATGAGCGAGCTTTCGGAAACCCTTCGGGATTGGACATCCGATTTAGGAATGGTCACGCGGAATCCGGCAGCTGTCAGCATGATCGCGGATTCGGCATCCTCACGCGAAATGACTCCAATGACCGAGGTATTATCCTTGGTCACGATTTCGACCGCAGCCCAGAGGTCAGAGATGGTCCTGGAAGGATAAAGAATCGCCTCAATCAGATCCTTCCTCTGGAACCGTTTTCCGACGTCACTCAGATCCGGACCGGCCTCGCGACCAATTTCGCCAAAAATATGGCAGTTGACGCAGAAAGCCTTCTCGTACGCCGGTTTTCCATTCTCCGGTTTGCCGGTGTAGCTCATCGGATCCCAGAGCAGGTACTCCTCTAATTCCCTTTCGGAAAGCGTCGGGGTGTAGTTCTGTCGCCGGAAAGGAAGTCCCGAAGCTTCCACGGAGTCCAGGGTCTGTGCAGTCAGGGAAGGAACACGCTCCATGGCCACTTGTTTTTCTTCGGGTGGCATGACCTCTAGAAACTCATTCCACATACTCTCCAGGTAACCCAAGAAGCTGGCACCACCCTTCCAATGCTGTTCCTGTGTCTTTTTGAACCATTGAACCACAGCATCCTTTTCTTCGGATTCCCAACCTTGTTTAAAGGCGCGCAGACAGTAGGTATAGAAGATTTGCTGCTGGCGATGTGTCTGTGGATTCTCCAACTGTTGTAGGATCTTGCTGATGGCGCCGGGTGTTTCCAGGTGGGCCAGGGTCAGTGCGATCTCCCGATTCAAAGATTGGTTTTGTGTGGGGAACCGAGACATTAGCAGCTCCCCCATTGACTCGTAAATTTCCGAGTAATTAACTCCTTCATCGTTGATCATGGTGAGATGGATGACCCGAAGGAGTCCTCGAAGGTCGTCATCATCTGGGTGGGCATCCAGTAATTCCAGCTCCCTTTCCAGTAGAAAGGGAACGTCGTTGGTCCCCCGAACGGTTTGGACCAGCGCCAGCAGCGCTTCCGTGACGGCCGGATAATCATCCAGCTTTAGAGCGTCATCCCTCCACTTGTTCCGGTTGACGCGAGGCAGCACCTGTCGAGCCGTGTAACGCAGGAACCGATCCGACTCCTTCAGCAGCGGAAAAAGATCACGCCTCGGGGAAATGGGCAGGTTCATTCCCGGGTGGATTTCGGTCCGAATCAGCGCCTCACAAGCGCGCCGGCGGACGAATGGATGGGAGTCGTTCTTAAGACGGCGAATCAGTTCGCGGCGAGCCGAGTCACTTTTGTGGAGTCCAAGATAATAGGCAGAAGCAGCCCGAACTTCCCATTGCCGGTCTTTTCCGAGCGAAGTCAAGAATCTTTCGCTGGGGTCTGGTCCATAGACCTCGAGTAGTTCCAAGGCGCGAACCCGGCGCTCGGGAGAGGAGCGCGATCTTCGGACTTCCTTGACCAAATCCCTGCCCCATTTACGGCCCATGCGCGCCTGCGTCTTGAGCAGCTTCGCCCGGCTCCAGGCTGATCGGGGTTGGGGCTGGGTGAGAGCGTCCCCGATCGAATTTCCCACAGCGAGAGAGCGGGCTAGGAGCGAGTTACGTTTGATTCCTTGTCCCTTTACTTTCCTGCCGTAAACGACCCGGTAGATCCCCCCCTCGGTGAAGCGCCCTCCTTTGGAAAAATAAAGCAATCCGTCGGGACCTACTTCCAAGTCAGTGACGTTCAGGGGCTCGCCCAAAACGAATTCTTGAGACTTCTCTGTGTAAGTCGCTCCAGATTGTTGAAGAAAGCCAACCAGGATGCGGCCTCGCGACCAATCCCCTTGTATAAACGAGTCGTAATACTCTCGGGGATAAGCGTAGTGCTGATAGAAGGTGAGACCCGCCGGCGAGCCTCGCCCCACATTTGTCATTGCCGGCAAGCTGTCAGGATAATACTCAGGCCTTTTCCCGGAGCCTGTTCTCCAGCCGTATTCGCCGCCCGGGACGATGTGATTGGTTCGCACGGGACGAAACCAGGGAAGATCGATGTCCCATTCCATATCCGAGTCCAAGGTAAAGAGCTCTCCTAGCAGATTGAAGGCTGCGTCATAAGCATTGCGGAATCCACCGGCGAACATTTGCCAGTCCTGGTCTTTGGCGTCCAGATTCAGGCGCACGATCGTCCCTCCGGGCGCCCGAATGTCCCTGGCGTGGCCTCGTGGATCCGTATAGGTTGGCAAGAGTTGCCCTTCGATATAGTCCTTGTGAGGTGAAAGGGGATCAGGAGTAGCCACCAGCCCGGTGTGGTTGCCCAGAACCACATAAAGAAACCCTTCAGGTCCAAAGAACACAGCATGCGGCCCGTGTTCGCCCATTCTGCGGGTGAAACGGGCCAGCGTGACCACACGATCACCCTTGCCGTCTCCATTCTTGTCGATCACTCGATAAAGACCCGGTCCCTCAGGACCATCGCCGACCGCCAACAGATCATCTCTATAAAAGTGAAGACCCTGGCAGTTGGTGACGAAATCGGTAAACATCTGCTCACCCTCGGCTCGACCATCCCTGTCCTCATCAAGCAATACAAAAACGGGGTCCTTTTCCCGTGAGAACACTAGTCTGCCCCGGCTGTCAAAGGTCATGGCCACGACCGAGCCGCTTTTGGCAGGAGAGTAAACCTCCTCCACGGAAAAACCTTCACGACCGCGGATGCGCGGTTGGCTAGCGCCGGCGCTCGGGCTAATGGATCCCATTTGAAAGCCGAAAATTGTAATGAGAAACAGGCTTGAGACTGAAAGGACTGACTTCATCACACTCGATCGATGAATTCACGGTTGTGGACCTTCACCTCGACCGTGTTCAACTCCCGGATTGCTTCGGCAGCATGCTCCGCGTAACGTCGTAAGGCCTCCTCACCTTTTTCAATCGTCGCACGTTCGGGATTGCCAATCACGCCCGTCTCCGTGAACTCGTGATGTTCCATGGGAAAGTGAAAATAGCTGTAGCCTTTAAACTGAATGTCGGGTGCTCCATCCTTTTTCCCGAATTTGCCCGGGAGCCAGCGCGGAATGTGGGTCAAGGTCTTGACCGCTCTGTCCATCTTGACCAGCTGAGTATTATGGGCCAGCATTTGCGAAGTTTCCAATTCGCTGGCATGCCAGCCTGGAGTTTCGTCGGGTGGATTTTCCATCAGACCTTCCATCAGACCGACGTAGCGTTCCATGTAAGGCTTGCAAAAACCCACCAGTGCTCCCGTCTGGTAGCGGATCTTCCGCAGGACCGGGTCAATAACCTTAACGTTTGAGCCATGGCCATTGATGAAAATCAGTTTGTTAAAACCGTGGTGGATCAGACTGCGGGAAATGTCATAAAGCAGGGCACTCAGGGTCGAAGCCCTGATGGTGATGGTCCCCCGCCCCTGTCCGGGCCCTGCCATGTGCTGAGGTGAATAGCCCGTCCACACCACAGGCGTGTGCAGCATGTTATTGATTGCGGCGACGCGCGAAGCTATCTCCAATGCCGTCACGGTGTCCGTACACAAAGGCAAGTGCGGACCATGCTGCTCGGTGCTGGCCATGGGTATCATGATCAAATCACAATGCTGCAAATAGGCCTGAATGTCCGGATATGCCAAGTCGGCAATGTTGTTGAAAGGAAGCTCAATTGGAACTTTCATCTCAATTTGCTTCTCCTTTCTGGTTTAGAAGCGCGAGAAAGTGGTTAGCCACTTTCAACGCAAATTCTTGGCTATTAATGTGAAGTGGATACGTGAAAACCTGGATGTCCTTGCGCAGGCTCTCTCTGAGTGCACGGAGAAAACCCGCATCGGCTTCCGGGTTCCAGAAGGGACCGCCGGGAACATTGGGAATGGAAAGACCTTCCGTTGGAACAATTAGCACGACAGGCCCTTTCGCTTGATTCAACTTTTCAGCAAAAATGTGCCCCAACTGAATCATTTCATCAGGCAGAGTACGAACCAGCGTGAACTCGGGATTGTGGTCGTACAGGGGACGTCCCTTCATCGATGCAGGGACTTCCTCCGCAGGTCCGTGCACGGAGAAGTCAATACAACCCGGCACCACCACCTGAGGCAGGCCCAAAAGGCCGATCCCGGCAAGGCGTTCGGGTCCTGCGGCATGAAAACCGCCTACCAGTTCATCGGTGAGTTCGTCGGTGGTGAAGTCAATAACGCCGACAAATAGGTTGTCGGCGGCCAGCTCTTCCATTGCCGGCCCGCCCACCCCATTGGAGTGAAAGACAACCGCTTCCAGCTCCTGCTTGGCCAGCTCATCACGAATACTCATTACCGCCTTAGTGGTATTGCCCAGCATGGTAATGGCCACATATTTGGACGTCGGGTCCGGACGAATTCCATGTCCATGCCCAAGCATGCCTTTCAATGCGGCGGCCACGTTGTCGAAAATGGCGCTGCTGATGGGATTCAAACCTAAAATGTCCACTACTGAGTGAACCACCATTACATCGCGTGTACCCACCAGTGGCCCGAAGCGGCGTTGACCTGAGGCAATCGGCGTTACCAAAATCTTGGGGATACCGACCGGCAAGCATTTCATGGCGGTCGCGGCCAGCACGGCACCTTCGGCCCCACCCAGGGACGCCACTGCATCTAGCCGGCCCTCGCCATACAGATTGAGGGCCAATTGGCGGATGCCCGCTTGCATGCCGCGCACGGCCTTACCCCGGCTCCCCGCATTGCGCAGTGCCTCAATGTCGGTGCCCGCCAGCTTCGCTACCTCGTCCCGGGTGATGTCCGGCTCGATATCGAGGGGTTCACCCAGGATACCGGAGTCGACGACAAGAGTATGGAGACCCAGATTGCGGAGGCGATCCCGAAGATAAGCAATCTCAGGACCCTTCGTGTCCAGGGTTCCAATGATGACAACGGTCTGCACAGGGGCCGTGTCTTTAAAATTTAAGTTTTTGCTAGAAAAATTAAATTTTAAAGACACGGCCCCTCCCTTTACATGTACTTTCGCAGTGTTTTGATTGACTCCCCAACCAGCCAACTGTAGAACTCATCCGAGAGAGTACTACTTCCATGATCTTCGATGAACTTGAGTTCTTCTGGTGTCAGCTCGACCTCGCCGCTTTCCAGCGCGTTCTTATAGGGGTTTGCCGGGGTGCGGTCGACGGGAGCCACAAACTCAACCGTTAGTGCCCCATCGTAGCCGATTTGCTTGAGCGTGTTAATGAGCTTCCCCCAGTCCCAGGTGCCTTGTCCGGGAGCCATGCGATTGTTGTCCGCCACATGAAAGTCAATCAGTTTTTCTGCGACGTTTAAAATCGCCTGGTAGGGGTTGGCCTCTTCGATATTGATGTGAAACGCGTCAAGACACACACCACATTCAGAACCAACCTCCCGGGCCAGCAATAGGGCTTGATCATGGCGGTTGAGAAAGTAGGTCTCGAAACGATTGAGTGGTTCCAGAGCCAATCTGACACCCTCTTTCAAGCCATGTTCATAGCACTGCCGGAGACTCTCGGTTGCCCACTTCCACTCCTCTTCTGGCTCGCCCTGGGGTTTAATTTTACCGACCGTTGAGGGGACAATGGTGATCTCTTCTCCTTCCAGCTCCTTGACCATGGTAATACAATCCTTTACATATTGGACGGACTCAGCTCTTTGTTTTTCGTCCTTGGCCAGAAGATCCCGTTCGGCCAGCATCAGCGTTACCGATCCCCAACATTTCAAACTGAATTCCTCTAGTAGCTTCCTGACTTCCTTGGTGTCATACTTCTCGGGCTCGCCACTGATTTCGATCGAGTCATAGCCGTGCTTGGACAGACGACGGATGGTGGTTTCGATCGGCTCGGCTCTCATCCAGTTGTGCATTGAAAGCTGCATGATTAAAAACCTCCGTACCCGGATTTATTCATTAATCCCCTCAGCCAGTGTTTCATAAAGCCCCTTCACCGCGATGCCAAAAGAGGCATGCTTTTTCAGTTGATTCAGGCAAAGGGGATCTTCCGTGATTAATAACGAGGCTCCTGCACGATGGGTATCGGCAAAACGGGCCTCGGCCAGCTGCGTGGCTAACTCAGGTTGAGTGAATTCCAGTCCTCCCACTGCCCCACAGGGATGGGCGCGCTGCTCACGCCAGAATAGATCAAGTGGGGCAGTGCCCAATACCGTGGAAAGAAGCTGGCGGGGCGCCTCGTACTCGCGGCGCACACGAGGCGAGTGGCAAGGGTCGTGATATGCATAAGATGGGGTGGTGTTTTGGCGATTCAACGACAATTTGCCGTTTTTGAACGCGTTGTACAAAAAAGAGGTTGCCTCGACGACCTCAACCTCGAGTGGCCAGGTTAGATTCAAGCGTTCAATGTAAAGGGTCCTGAACGCGTACAGATCACCCGGACTCATTACCAACAACTTTCCACAGTCGGCTTTAACCACCTCACCAAGGATGGCTTTGGCTAGTTGAGTCGCCGTGGCCGCCAATCCCAGCGAACTGGCCAGAAAACCGTTCGAGCAACCCACTCCCACCAGAACCGGATTGACACCCATCGCTTCCAAAAGCTTTAAGGCCGCCTCAAGTGTGCTCGGATGCAGGTACTGTGCTGCATCGCCAACATACAATCCAATTACACCTTTTGCCTTCACTTTCCGCGGTGCTCGCTTTGCATAAGGATTGGCCCATTTTTGAAGTGCCTTATCAATGGCCAATACTTGAGGCGGCGCCAATCCCTGCTCGACCACTTCAGCCCGCGCTGCAGCAATAGCGGTAGGAAGAGGTTGGTTGGTTCCACAGTGCGATTGGCACAGACCACAGTCCGCACACTTGTACAGGATATCGACGCTTTCCTCATCCCAGGCCAGGAGACCACGTTTGACCGAAGCGACCACCAGTGCCCATCCGTGAGGCGTTAGAGTCTCGCTGTGAGTAATGTTTCCTACCGGACAGACATGCCGGCACATCAAGGAGTAGCGGCAGTGTTCAGTTGTGGAAATTGGATCTTTGATGTATCTGGCGATCTCCCCGCGGAAGCTTCTGTCTACACTAGCGCCGCGGTTAGTCACCTGGTCCTCTCCCAAAGCCCACTTTCCCGGGGTTCATGATGCCATGTGGGTCAATGGCATGTTTAATCGTCTCAAGCAGCTGCCAGGCTGGGCCGTATTGGGCTCGCATAAAGCGGCTCAGTTTCAAGCCGATCCCATGGTGTTCGTTCAACATTCCTCCATTTTTTAAGGAGGTGCGCACTGCCACTGCCCAGATCCGGTTGTGTAATTTGAGGGCCTCATGAGGATCTTGGGGCGGGTCTTTAACGATGAAACGGTCGTAAAGGCTGGCTCCCCAGGGAAACCAATGAGAGAAATGCCCGATATAGCTAAGATCCCAATCCTCGAAAGTCTTTTCCAGGGCTTCCTTTTTGGCGTAGTACAGCTGTTCGATCTTGTCGAAGACAGAAATGGTTTCCACGGTTCCGTACAAATAAGGCAGGTGCAGACCCCAGGGGGGATAATAAAAATCGTAGCGATGATTCCACCAACGCTCGCCGGCTTCACGTCCCAGATCCTGCGCACCTAGTTCCTTGCAAATTGCAAGGGCGCGCTTTTCTTGCGCCAGCGCAATTTCCTCCCAGCCATCAAATCCAATGATCATATAGGCGCCCTGCAATTCGTAACCTAAAACCTCTTTGACGAGGGAGCCCGTCGAGCTAGGGTCGTACATGCGGATTACGAGGGGATTGAGACGCTGGACCATCATGCGCCGGCCCGCTTCCAACCCTGTGGTAATATCTTTGAACAGCATGGCCCGCAACAGACGCACCTCCGGCAATCGTTCAATTTGCATGGTGACCTCAGTTATCACACCGAGAGTTCCTTCGGAACCCAGAAAAAGTCGCATGAAGTCGGGACCGGAGGCATGATTTGGCACGGGCGGTGTGCGGATGATTGTGGAATCCGGTAACACCACCTCCATGCTCATCACCAGATCTTCAGCCTTACCGTACTTGGTACTAATGGTGCCCGAGCCACGGGGAGCCAGATAGCCACCGAGCGTGGCGCAGTTGGCTGATGCTGGATAGTGAGGTAGGGTCAGGTTCTTTTCATTCAAAGCCCATTCCAATTGACTTCCGTTCACCCCTGCCTGAGCAGTCACGTACAGGGAATCCTCATTAATTTCAATAATGTCGTTCAATCTTTTCAAGTCCAACAGAATGCCTCCATAGGTGGGTATGGCGCCTCCCTGAGTGCCTGAGCCTCCACCCCACGGGACAACGGGAATCCTATAACTATTGGCAATTTTTAGAATGGCCGAAATCTCTTGGGCTGAGCCTGGATGCACCACGAAGTCAGCTGCGGGCGGCTGCATTCCTCGGTCAAGCCACATCTGGGGTATCCAGGACCAGTCTGTTGAGTAGACGAGGCGGTCGGCAGCCAGAGTCGAGACATTCTTCTGCCCCACCACCTCCTCGAGTTCACTCGATAG
>JALLOM010000260.1 GCA_027717865.1 Acidobacteria bacterium AH-259-O06
TATTTTTCTCTATTGCTTCTTTCTGGGCCTCGACCTGATCGGACTTGCATTCAAGCTCTTCGGCCAGGACTTTGCTCAGCAGCTGATTAAGACAACTGCAGACCCTTTTGTCGGCCTTTTGATCGGGGTTCTATCCACGAGTCTCATTCAGAGTTCCTCGACCACCACCTCCATGACCGTAGGACTCGTGGCTGGGGGAGCGCTGACGATTGAAGGGGCGATTCCCATTATCATGGGTGCCAACATCGGCACTTCGGTAACAAATAGCCTGGTCTCTCTCGCCCATGTCACCCGGCCAGAGGAATTTCGGCGGGCTTTTGCTGGAGCGACCATTCATGATGTTTTCAATTGGCTGGCCGTTCTTATTTTGTTGCCCCTCGAGATCAGGACCGGTTATCTGGCCTACACGGCGGGCTTCCTCGAGTCGGTTGTAGAAGGCGTAGGAGGGATCAAATTGCTGAATCCACTGAAAGAGATCGTTCGACCGGTGGCGGAGAAGCTCAGTAACCTGCTGGGAGAATCCGGAGCCCTCACGCTAGTACTGGGCGTCATTTTGCTGTTTCTGGCTCTGAAGTATCTGGTCGATCTGCTGAAAGTTCTACTGTCTTCAAAAGCTGAAAAGATTCTCCATCAGACTCTCTTTCGTTCCAGAATGGCCGCAGTTTTCGCCGGCACCGCAATCACCGTTATGGTGCAAAGTAGTTCTATTACAACGTCTGTAATGGTTCCCATGGTGGCTGCGGGTGTGGTGACCTTAGAACAGGCATTTCCATTTATCATCGGGGCCAATATCGGAACTACCATCACGGCGATGCTGGCCGCCCTGGCTACGGGAGTACCGGCAGCCGTGAGCGTGGCTTTCACACACCTTGTCTTTAACCTGACGGGGGCTATGCTGATTTACACAATCCCTCCAATTCGAGCCGTTCCGCTGGCCATAGCCCGGTGGTTGGGAAATCTGGGAAGTCGGAATCGCCCGTTGGCGTTCGTGTACATTCTGGTGGCTTTCTTCGCACTGCCTCTTTTACTGCTTTTCACCGCGGGCACATTCGGCTAAAACTATTAGGAGTACTGAAATGTTTAGACGACTTTTTGGACCTGATGCACACTCTACTCTGATTGAAGCGGCTTTCAAGGATGTGTCCTCGATGCTTGCTCAGTCGGCCCGCATGTTTGACCTGGCAGTCCAGGCCTTGCTCGAGAACGAGCCGCTCTCGGCCGACCTGGATGCAATGGACGACACTGTGGATGAGGGTGAACGGATGGTACGCCGGACCGTCCTCCAGCACCTTTCGGTGAACCCTCGGCAGGACCTGGTGGCTAGCCTTGTGCTGGCGAGTATGGTCCAGGATGCCGAACGAATCGGAGATTTTGCCCTGGGTCTGGGAGAAGTGGTCAATCTCGCTAAGGGCCCAAGAGAAGGACCTTTCAGAGACGAACTGCGTCAGCTGGTGGCTGAACTACGGCCTTTGTTCCAGCTTTGTGAAGCGGCTTTTCGGGAGGATGATCCGGAAAAGGCACGAAATGTGATGGCCTCCCACCGGGCATTTAAAAAGAAGGTCCTTGACTTCACCCGCCGGGTTGCGGAGAGCGATCTGAACGCGAACATGGCAGTGGTTTACGCTGGAACAGCTCGTGCCCTTCGTCGCATCAGTGCTCACCTGAGCAACATCGCTTCCTCTGTAGTGCAGCCTTACGACCGTATCCGTCGTGGTGACGAAGACATCTGAAGGGGGCCGGGGGGGCGTTCGGGTCAGACCTTGAGTTTTGAGTTTTTGGATCCAAAAACTCAACACTCAAGGTCTGACCCCGCCTTTTTCTCAATCGAGGATGGGCAAGTTCTTGGCCAGATCGTTGAAAATCACAATTCCCATGAGCAGGATGAGAAAAATAAAGCCCACCTGAAAGATGCGTTCCTTCACACGCATGCTGAGGTCACGTCTAATGAGCGCTTCGATCCCCAGCAGTGCGATCACTCCGCCATCCAGGATGGGTATCGGCATTAGATTGAGGATTCCCAGATTCAGTGAGACCAAAGCCATGAAGTTTAGAAGTTGAACGAACCCCATTGCCGCGGCCATCCCCGAAAAACGGGCAATTTCGATCGGCCCGGACATGGCTCGCAAAGAGGTTTGTCCCGTAAAAATCTTGCCGATCACATCGAAGGTCAAAACCGTCAATCGGTAGTTGCGCTGCAGCGACTTTTTCAAGGCTCCTAAAAGTCCGTACTGCTCCAACTGAACTGCTTCCACTACGGTGCCAATGCGCCAGCGGTCATCCATTTGAACGGGAGCAATAGTTTTCTCAAAAACCTGTTTGCCTCTGCGGACTTCAAACCGCAAAGGGAGCCCCTCGGCCGAAAGAATCAACTCAGCACTTTCGTTAAAGCCAAATGCGGTTTTGTCCCCCCTTGTGACGCTGATAATCTCATCGCCGGGGCGGAGCCCTGCTTGAGCGGCAGGCGATCCTGCTTGAGCTTCGGCAATGATATATGGAATGAACGGTGAGACGCCAATCGTTCCAACTTCAAAGCGCTCATTGACCGAGGTCGTAATTTCCTTGGTCAAAAGGTTGCCCTCACGCTCGATCGACAGGACGAGTCTCTGGTTGGGGCTGATTCCAATCCGGAGTTCAACTTCCTGCCAGGTAGGAGTGGGTTCTCCATCGATCGCCGCAATGGTGTCCTTGAGTTGCAAACCGACCTGATCTGCCGGTGATCCCTCCTGGACCCCACCTATCATAGCCGGCTGCCGCAAATACTTCGCCACCGGTACGCCCAACATAAAAACGAGCGTCACCAATATCAGAGCCAGAGCAACGTTCATAGCAGGTCCTGCTACTGCGACCGCAAAACGGTGGCCTTTTGGACGCGACAAGAACTCGTCGGAGGTCCCAGTAAGTTCCTCGTCATAGTTCTCGCCAGCCATCTTCACATAACCCCCCAGTGGCAGGAGGCTAATTCGATAATCAGTGTCTCCCCTTCGAAAACCGATGATCCGACGTCCAAAGCCAAGCGAAAAGACCTCAACGCCAATCCCGAGAAGCTTTGCAACTAAGTAATGTCCAAGTTCGTGAACGAAAATCATCACCCCCAGCACGAAAACAAAGGCGATGATGCTCAGTCCGATGGAATTCAACAAAGCCATGATTGTATAAACCATTGTCCGCCGCTCCTTAGATGCTTGTCAAATGGCAGCCCGCATTTCTCAAAGGCAATCTACTGCGGCGGCGGGTGGAATCAGGGTATTCTATGAGCCCAAAATCACGGATTGACCTATGAGTCTGCAAACTTCCTCGGGGCCGCAATATCCCTTCTTGGTGCCTGCAGTAGTTTTTTCAAGTTCTCCATCTCATCTCGGAAGTCCCTGGCCCAGGGACGAGACAGAAGGTCAACTGTCAGGCAGTCGAAGTACCGTCTCAACAGCATCGATTTGTGAACAACCTCGCTTGTTCAGATAAAAGACGAGAGCAATCCAGGAGACGACCACCGCGATGATTATCCAGAAGGTCCAAGACACATCCGGATTGTGACCGGTGTCCGAGAAATGCCACAACCAAATGTACAACACAGCCGCCCCGATCCCTTCCGATATTCTGGCTGACAGGCCGTCGACTAACATCTTGGTTATTTCTCGTTGTCCACGCCTGATTGGGAGGAAGACTTGTTCCCACACGGAACGGTGAATCGAAGCTTTTAGACCGCTCTCCGTGAGTTTTAAGATGGAACGGCTGATTAAGGTCGTGCCATAGGCAGCCAACCCCACTCCGCCCAAAAGTGCAAGTGGCAAGACCATCAGCGTCCGGCCCAGACCAAAACGAGACTGGAGCCAAGGAGCCACCAACAATTGTAAGAACAGCGACGCCGTATTTAATACGGCGTAGAAGCTGCCAAAGAATTCAGTGTTCGTATTGCCGGAGAAGGTCACAACTGCATAGAATTGGAAGTCGATAAAGAGAGTGGCCAGGGCGGCCAGAGCACTGACACCAATAAGCCCTGCAATATATGGCTCTTTCACCAATTGTGCTGCCGACTCGGAGGACTGAGAGACGAGGTGAGAGGCACGGCTTTTTCCTTGTTTGTTATCACTGTTCGAATTCGGTACGGTGCTTGACCGGCTCCACGCCGGGGAGCTGCGATGGGCGTGAGAAACGAGCCATGATGCCCCCAGCAGCGTCAGCGCACCTACAGCCACTAGAGCTTTTGGCGAAAAAATGGGCGACAGCAACCTGGCCAAGATACCTGCCAGGATGCCGCCCAGCATGGAGCCGGCTCCGATTCTGGAATAGGCCCAGCGAGTAACCTCGGGCCCAGCTCCCTCCAAAAGGTCTCCCGCCAAGAGCCAAGCGCCGGCAAATACTCCCGCAAAAATAACTGGCGTTACGATGAACATGGCCATCATTGCTGTTCGGTGCTGCAGATCAACGAAAGGAACAAAACTGAAAAATATGACACCGGTGAGAAGGAAGACCCTCATCCGTGTTCGGCGGGCTCCCCATCTTTTGATAGCGGTTAGATGGAGCATCCCTGCTGGTATTGACACGAGGGCGATCCAGATGTAGGCCACAGGGAGCTGCCACAATCCACCCTGGCTAAAGAAGATTGCATCCCGGGCAGTCTTAATGCAGATGAAACCAAACATGGAAACGCCCACTACCAAAATGGGGTACCAGGCAAGCCGCTTGTATTTTGAGCTTTGTAAGAAACTCATGTAAAAAAAGCATTAGGGGGTGTCAAGGTTTACAACAGCAGAGATAAGCACTCCGTCTTCAAGAATTTAGATGCTTTCCAGCGAGTCCGCATTTCTCACACCAGGTCGTCACGA
>JALLOM010000261.1 GCA_027717865.1 Acidobacteria bacterium AH-259-O06
TCCGATACTTCGCGAGGAGAACGAAAGCATCTCAAAGGTGGGGAGTAACTGGCAAGCGGCCAAACCCGCTGCAAGTGCCCCCGATAAAGTCAGAAAGAGTGCCCCGCGGAGGGGGGGTCGGTAAGATTTTCGGCCTGCCTGATCAGATAGTCTCGTTAAAATGGCCGCAATCAGTTCAGCTGCAGCGTAGACGGCAAAGGCCAGAATCAGCTCGAAGGCTCCCGCCAGGTGCATCAGAAAAAGGGATCCAGAGAGAACAGTTGCGCTTCCCCAACTGCCTCGGCCATAGATCAGACGACGGGAGTAGGCCATGGAAACCAAAAGGCAGGGAAGACCGGCTGTCCATGTCGGGTTGTAATGAAAACTCACAACTGCCCCACTTCCCATCAAAACCAACCCGCCAACCAGGGCTCCTGGGTTTAAAACTCCAAATTCACGCGCCAAAACCATGAAGGCGAGCGCTGTCAACATCAGGTGGAGAAGGGCAAAATACTTGAGGCTCTGAGATGCCGAGGCCAACAGAAAGAGGACATTCCCCGGATAAAAAACCTGAGCAACTGGATCAGCAAGGAGGGGTGAGCCACAGCCAATACTTTCATCCCAAAGTGGAAGCTGACCGGCTTGAAACGCTTCTGCTGTTCGAGTTTTGAGCGCCAGAAAAAGATGTCCTGCATCCTTGAGGGAAAGGACGCGATCAGCTGGTAGGGCCCCCACAAACAGAAGGAGTCCCAACAGCACAATCGCCGGTACGACCATGACTTTGGCAGCTCTTTCTGTCTGCATTTTGGGTTCGCTCATTACTCCGGGGCTTCATAAACCACTTTCCCGTGTTGCAATACTTCCCGATAGATTAGCCCCGGTTGCTCGGCCAGTTCCTCCAGTCGCTTTTCTGGAACGACCAGGATATCGATGGGCATGGAGATTCCACGCAGTGCCCGACGAAGGCGTACGCTCTCTTTCCGAGGACTTTCAACATTATTGTCGGTCACTACCAGAAGGTCGACGTCACTATCTTTGTTAATTTTCCCCTGCGCAACAGAGCCGAACAGGATCACTTTGCGGGGTTGGCCTAGCTTTACAATCCGACGAATCGCATCTTCAATCTTTTTGGGTGTAATGCTCCACGCTTTGCTCACTACATGAGTCCTTTCTAGGTTTGCTTAGTGCCTCGTATTTTGGAGTATAGCACGCCTACCCCACCCCATCTGCGATGTGTTCATCAAAGCCGCTCGGCCCCCTGTTGACCTCAGCTTAAATTTTCACTCTGACACCCTCCGCCCCCTTCCTTGCCATTGCCTTTGACAAGTTGAAGTTTTAGCATTGAGAAGAATTTCGGTTCATCGACCTGTTGTGGCGCATGGGGTTAGAGCTGTGACAACGGGACTTTGAGGGCGGGTAAAGAGTTTTCGAGAGAGGCATATGAGAAAGCTGCTCTTCATGGCGCTATTCGTTTCTTACGGGCTGGACCCATTGGCGTCACACGCCATCGGGGTGGGTTACCGGCCCCAGAAGCAGTCCAGACATGCAGAGACCGGTCCTTCAGGCCGGTTTTTGGACCCGGAAGGTAAGCCAATACCTCTGCAAACCGATGAGGAGGTAATGGAGTTCCTGCGAACAGCTCGCGCGATCTCCTTGACACCCATCGGGAAGGGGGTGACAGGAGCACGACAGATATTGTTGGAGAAAGATGGCCTTCGCATGTATGCAATCTTTCGCGATTTTCGCGTCGAAGAGCCCAGGGAATTGCCTACCGGCACCCGAGTGGAGTTTCGCGACGACTACATCTTTGAACGTGCCGCCTACGAACTCAGCAAGCTGTTAGGCCTGGACAATGTTCCCCCCGTTGTGAAGCGCGAAATCAGGGGGGTAAAAGGGACACTCCAGGTCTGGATGGTCGGGGCCATAACGGAGAAGGAACGAAAGACGAAGAATCTCTCACCTCCCGACGAACGGCAGCTGCGCCGGCAGTGGGAGGTGATGAGGATCTTCGATAACCTGATCTTTAACGATGATCGAAATTCGGGCAATATTCTCTATGATCGGAGGGGCAAGCTGTGGATGATCGATCACACTCGTTCGTTTAGGACATATGCGGAGTTGCCCTATCCGGCAACCATCCAATCTTGCGAACGCAAGCTATGGAAGAGATTGCAAAAGCTCGAGACGGCGGTCCTGAAAGCGCAGCTCGAAAAGTATCTGCGCCCGGCGCAGATTGAAGCGTTGATCAAGCGGAAGCAAGCGCTGGTGGAACACATTCAAGAGATGATCGCCGAACGCGGAGAGGACGCCGCACTCTTCACTGAGGCTCAGTAAAGGGTAAATAGGACTTTGCCTTCTCCCCGTTTATCGATCATGGTTTGGACGTGCTCGACCAATTTGTCGCGTCTCTTTAATATTGCTTTGATCTCCCTGGAGCGCAGAAATGGCTTGAGTCGCACTTCCAAAGTTTTCTGATCCAGTTCCTGAAGCTTTTCCCAAGAATTCCTCTCGACAAATCTGATTGTCGTGGGATTGAATAAATCGTCGTAGGTTCGAAATGAGCGGGTGTGATCGATCATCCACAGTTTCCAGTCCGATAACCCGATCAGGATGTTGCCTTGATTGCGATCTTCGTTGTAAATCAGGTTGTCAAAGAGCCGCATCACTTGGTATTGCATCGACCAACGCCACTTGTTAGGAGCTTCTACCTTGTTTTTCTGACGCTCTGTTTCCAGCATCGAGTTTTCGACCCAGGCCTGCAGTGTTCCCTTTTTACCCTTGATTTTCCGTTCAACCACGGGAGGAACATTGTCCAGGCCTAACAGCTGGGCGAGTACGTAAGCGGCGCATTCAAAGATGCAGTCGTCGCGAAAATTGAATTTGACCTTGCCGCTCGCCAGCTTTATTCGACGTTTGTTGATCTTTACGTCCCGGAAAGTTGCGTGCATACGGATGCCGTCCTTCTCCAGCAGGACTTTTTTGGGATGCGTGACACCCACTGGAATCTTTTGCATCGACACCACGCGTGCCGTCTGTAGAAGTTCCCGTATTTCCTGATCGGTCTGAAATGGCAGCGGTTTCCCATCAATATCCAGCCAGACGGATTGGTCTGGAGAAGATGGGGCACTCTCGCCCGACTCTTGTTGGAGGCTTTCCGTGGATTGAATAGTTAACCCGAAGGTCTGATGACCGGGTAGTACCCAGATGAAAGCAAGCAAGAAAATCCCGAAAACCGGGCATAACCTGGAACGAAAATCGTAAAGGATGTTACGCATCACAGCCCTCCTCGTTGAGTATATCGAGTTAAATACAGTGAAGAGATACCACAAGTTTTCAAATCCGTCAAATACGAACATAAGCCGCGATCAGGAAATCCGTAGGAAGGGGGTGAGGGGTCAGACCTTGAGTTTTTCGTTTTTGGACCCAAAACAAAAAACTCAAGGTCTGACCCCCCCACGGAACTTCACACGGAAAATATTTTGTGTTTTTCTTTCCCATGCCATATTGATAAGATACCCGGATCACAGTAAGCGAGGGCCAACGTGTATACCTCTGTTTTTGCAAAACATGTTAGAGATTGGGCGGCTGGGGTGCTGCTGGCGCTTGCTGTGCTGGCAGCGGTATCTCCGGCTGTGAAGGGAGAATGGCTGGCGGCTCGGCCGCGCCTGGTGGCCCTGGGCGACATTCACGGCAACATGTACAAAGTAGTCACGATTCTTCAACGGGCGGGGCTCATTGATGCCAGACATCGGTGGGTCGGAGGCAATGCGACCCTGGTTCAGACGGGCGATTTTCTGGATCGAGGTTCCCAAGTGCGAGAAGTAATGGATCTGCTGATGGAACTGCAAAAGCAGGCACCTAAGAGCGGAGGACGAGTAGTGGTGCTGCTGGGAAATCATGAAGTGATGAACGTAATGGGTGACCTCCGGTACGTCACGCCGGAAATCTATGCCAGTTTTGCGGACAACAAGTCGGAAAAGCGCCTGAAGGAGGCACACAAGCAATATATTAAATTCCACCAGCAGCGTGACCAGGCGCTGAACTGGAAGGTGGTGTCCAAGCCTGACGGGGAAGAGCAGTGGATGGAGACACATCCGTCTGGCTTTTTGGAACACCGCGAAGCCTTCGGGCCGAAGGGTAAATATGGGCGGTGGCTGCGTTCCCTGTCGGCAGTGATAAAAATAGGCGATGCAATCTTCCTGCACGGCGGCATCGACCCGGAAATCGCTTCCTTCAAATTGGAGGAAATAAACCGGCGAATCAAAAAAGAGCTCGAGGCCTTCGATCGTCAGAAAGATTATTTTGTAAAACGAAGAGTGATGCTGCCATTTTTCACGCTGGCTGAGATGACCGCAGCGGCAAGGACGGAGCTGGAGGCATATGGCGGCGATGGATTCAACTCGCAGCGAAGTCGGCTTGTCAATGTCTTGACCGAATTTCTTCGGTTGGGGCGATGGCTGAGCATCCACTCGAAGGGGCCATTGTGGTCCCGAGGTTTTGCACAATGGCCGGAGGAGACGGGCGCTCAGCAGGTAAAAGACCTGCTGGAAACTTACAAAGCCGCGCATTTTGTGGTCGGCCATACCCAGCGGGTCGAACCAGGGATTCTGATGCGCTTCGATGGTAAAGTCTTTCTCATCGACACACTCGTCCCTTCAGGATTGGAGATTCAAGACGGTAAATTCACAGCCATTTACTTGGACAAAAAAGAGGTATTGTTTGAGCACGGGGACAGTTCCCGTTAACTAGTTCCCATCCGGAAAATGGGGTTTTTTGCATGGATCAGAGCCACCAGCGTAAGCGAGTGGGCATCGATCATCTCCTGAAAGCTGAAA
>JALLOM010000262.1 GCA_027717865.1 Acidobacteria bacterium AH-259-O06
AGTAGCGAGCCACGGCGTCCGGTTTCCTGCCTGAGGGGAGCGTCCGTCCCCACGATGGGAGATCATCATTCCACGGCGGGCAAGCTCATTACCCATCGGCGCCAGCACAGGTTTGCGACTGATTAGAGAACGCCCGGCAGATCCTCCTCGCTTCGCACCACCGGGTGGACGGGACGACGCCATCGCTCGGCGAGAAGCCAGAGCGCGCCGCTCACCAAAAAGAGCAGCAACATCCCTCCCGCCAGCATGGCGACGGTGGCGGCATCCGGAACTGGAATCTCATGGTTCCGAAGCACGGCTGCCCGCTCGGTCATCCAGTGCCAGGCAGTGTGCGCCCCCACCACCGACAAGAGAATCGTTCCCAGCCGCTGCGCCAGCACATGGCGGAAGAGAAGCGTGAGCGCCGGAACCAGAAGCACCATCACCAGGACCTGGCCCAGCTCGACTCCGATGTTGAAGGAAAGCAGTGACAGGAGAAGATGGGAGCCGGCGAACTGAAGCGACTCCCGAAGAGCGAAAGAAAAGCCAAACCCATGCACCAACCCGAAGGCGAAGGTAATGAACCAGCGCCGGGCCAGATTGACGCCGACGACGTTCTCGATGGCCATGTAAAGGATAGAAGCGGCGATGAGCGTTTCCACCAGGGGAGGAAACCATTTGCCGGCAGGCACCAGACCATAGGCCGAGGCGATGAGGGTTATCGAGTGAGCGAGGGTGAAAGACGTCACCACGATCACCAGGCTGCGTAAGCGCCGAAGGGGAATGACCAGGCAAAAGAGAAAGAGCAGATGGTCGATGCCCTGCAGGATGTGGTGGAAGCCGGATTTGACGAAAGTCCACGCCGCTTGGTGCCAGCGCGGATCGAGGGCCACACGCCCCATGTCTCCCACCAGCTGATAGGCGCGGACCGACCCTTCCGGGGGCAGGAACCGCACCATGGTCTTCAGGCGCTCGCCGAGACCCCGAGCCACCATGACCCGGAGTGAGAAAGCGGCTCGGTCCGATGCGATGGGGTACTCGATGTGAGCGTCGAAGAAACCCTGGTTCCAAAAAACGCGGGTGTGCACGGGAAGCTTCGGCCCCTCGAGATGAGCCAGCGCCTCAGCATAGCTGGAAAAGGATTTGTCCGAGGGAAGGGAGATGCTCGTCACCGCCCTCTGGTAAGCGAGCCGCCGATCGTCTTCGAAGAGAGCTATTTCGTCCACCGCCGTGGCAGCCGCCACCTGAAGCGGGTCATCGATGTGCGCCAGATCCAGGTAGCCCGGTCCCTGCTTGGGAAGGTCCAGGTTCAGGAGCAGGATAAGCGGCACGCGGATGAGCAGATGAAGTCGCTCGCCCTCCGGCTTGACAAAGGCCTGGATGACGATCTCATCCGGGATGTCGTGGGCGGCCACTCTCGCCATCACGCCGAGGCTCAAAGCGACCACGACGACAGATGAGGCCAGCCGCTTGTGCCAAGGCGACATCGATCGGAGCATCTTGTCCCGTCCTTTCGCTATTCTTACTCGCTGGGAGGCGACATTTGCAAAACGAACTTCTGTACCCGCCGCCCCTGGTTCACTTCTCCGGTGTACATGTTGCCCTGTGAGTCAACCGCCACGCTGTGCACCCAATGGAACTGACCGGCCATGCGCCCGCGATGACCAAAGGCACCCAGAATCGTCAAATCCTCCCGCAGAAGCATCCACACCTGCTGGTTGGTTCCATCCGAGTTGTAGAGAAAGATCTGCTTGGCATCCTGAGAAAGATCCACATCCCAGGTGGAGCCGGGTCCCAGAGTCTTTTTGGCGATAAAGACCTCTTTCACGAAGGTTCCATCTTTCTGAAAAACCTGGATGCGGTTGTTCACCCGATCGGCCACGTAGACGAGCCCGTCGTTCGAGATCCGCACCGCGTGAACAGGGTTGCGGAATTGTTTCGCCACCGGTGCGTTAGGGGCGTAGAGCCCCAGATCGGTGTCATCGGGCTTCTCGCCGTAGGCGCCCCAATGACGCTTGTACTCGCCCGTGTCTGCATCAAAGACGATGACGCGCTTGTTCAAATAGCCGTCGGCCACGTAGACCTCGTTGGCCTCCGGGTCCACGTAGATATCGGCGGGACGGCCCAGATACTCGGTATGGTTACTGCCCCCGGTCTTTCCCGCCTGGCCAATCTGAAGCAAAAAGGTCCCATCCCGGCTGAGCTTGAGGACCTGGTGATCATCCGGAGCGTTTCCCCCCACCCAGACGTTGTCCTTGTAATCCACAAAGATCCCGTGCTCTCTGGCCGGCCATTCATAGCCTTCGCCCGGGCCGCCCCAACCCTGAATGAAGTTGCCCTCGGCATCGAACTCCATGACCGGAGGAGCGGGCTTACAACAGATGGATATGGGCGGATCCTGCACCGCTCCCAGCTCGTCCTCGCTCAGGCTTCCCTGGCGCTGAACAACCCAGATGTGGTCGCGTGAGTCCACCGCGATGCCACCCACCTCTCCGATGAGCCAGTCGTTGGGGAGCGGCTTCGGCCAGAAGGGATCGACCTTGAAAACGGGTGCTCCGCCAGTTTCGTCACCCGCCGCGGTGGCCTCCTCCGTCACAGCTCCCCCGCAACCGGTGACACTCACCAAGGCCAGAACGGCTACCAACACAAACAGTCCATGCAAGCTCTTCATGATTGCTCCTCCTTCGGCGCCTAGCTCGCGGCGTCGCAAAACCGGCCCGTTGATCGTATTTGAGCCCGAGCGGCAGGCTCCAGGACCCCTCGGTACACTTTCTCAAAATTAAGGAATAAGACCTTCCTTTTTCGGAGGGATTATGTTCTGGAGGAGAAAAGTAGTCAAGCGCGCTACGCCACGTGGTTGGCTGGGGCGCGCTGGCGCGGATGTCGTCCACTGCGGCGGCATCTCGGAGCTGAAGAAGATCGGCATCAAGGTTTTGTAGATTTGAATTACAAATAGTCTCGGTTAGGCTCTGGGAAAGCGATCAGGACTCAACAACACTTGCGGACTCTTTCTAAGATTGTCTCCTTAAACTCTCTAGTGAGAGGCATGTCATACGTCCTTATCGTTTTTTCTTTTCTTGGTAGAACAGCTCAGTTGCGAAAACTTTCCCAGCCCGTTGCGAACTGCTGAGGCGCACGACTCAGAGATCATTCCATCCGGGAACTGCCTTGGCAAATTCATCCTGAAACGCGGGGCGCCTTTGATTGAGGATCTTGACCTTACACGCATATGACTCCCATTCGCTTGGCCTTTTCATCACGTCAAGCCACACACGTCGAACCTTGACCATCACCCTGGCCTTATCGGCATAGACCCCCCGTGTGGCGTTTCGATTAAGGTTTCCCAAGCCACCCATGTAGAAACTCAAGACCTGTTCGGGATAGCGCTTCTCCAGCCTGGCTGCAATCTTCATCACGTCAGTGCCTTCATAAGCCCAACGGCGTTCATTCGGGTACCGTATCTCGGACAGGATGGCGATGGCTTGCTCGTATTCCTTGCGCAGCATACGGATCTTCAGTTGTTCCTCTTTCCAGGTCCGGGCCAGTCTGGAGAGCATCTCGGGTTGGTAAATCGCCCATTCCTGATCCGTACAAAGTTCTTTAAATGTCCTGTAGCTATTAGCCGTTAGACCATCGAGCGCTTCTGCGAACTGAAGATCCAGGTATCCTTTGCGGTCTCCAGATTCCTTCGCGCGGTCTGCCAGGAAACTCCGAAGCTCCGTCATCCGGCCCTGACCTTTCTCTATCCCTTCCCGGGCCACTTCAAGGGCTCTTTCCGGTTCGCCAGCCTCCCAGTAGAAGGTGGCGAGATCGTAATAGTCCAACCCGTATTCCATTTTTCTCGCCCGCAGGACAAGGTACTTTTCCCGATCGCCGATCTTGCGATAAATGCGGCGAGCATTCTCTATCTCCCAGTCGGTTCCGGCCGATTCCAGCTGTTCGGCGAGGTGGCGCCAGTCTTCTTCGTCGTAACAACTCGCAAAGGCTACGTCATAGAGCGGATCGACCATTCCACTGTTCCCACTTCGGATATAGGGAAGAACTTCCTCCAGCAGCGCCCGTCGCGTCTCTTTGGGTGCTTTCCCGTGTTCGAGTTCATTGTGCAGTTCGTAGAGAAGATCGCCGACATGATCTTGAGTCTCGTAATCTCCACCACCATATTCATCCAGTTCGGCAAGATCGGGCTGCAGCTCATCCCACAGTGCAAAAACGGTTACCGATATAGCGTTGGCCTGTTTTGACGGTGTCAAAGAGACCCGGTTTTTGAGGAACCCAACGCATTCGCGGCGGATCTCCGGACGGCTGGGGGCAAACTCACGGACTAGCTCTCTCAACACCTCGCCATCGGCTGCACCGACGAGCTCATCCAGAAAGTCACTTCGACCAGTGTTTTTCTTTCTGCTCACGAACAACTCCTCTTTCTCTCGGTTTCACGAAAATTTTGATTGTCAGTAGAGACGAGTGTATCTGATTGCCCTGTCACAAGGCTGAGACGAAGAATGAAAAACGGACATCTCTTAGGAAACCAGCGAATCATTCGCTTGCGTCCCACTTCCGCTTCAACTTGTTTGCTGCCGTCTTAAGAAGGGACTCTTCGCCGCCGGGCACACGGCGGTTCGAGGCGTCGACCACGTCAGGCCGTTGTCGTCGCTGTGGCAGGCGGTGATGATTTCGATATCATGACTGATGCGCATGGCAAGCTGAACCCGGTTATGGCATTGGAGTACGCGAATGCAATTGAACCATACCGCGTGATGTTTCTCGAAGAACCGATTCAAGTTGAAGATCTGGACATGTTGGCATGGT
>JALLOM010000263.1 GCA_027717865.1 Acidobacteria bacterium AH-259-O06
TTGTGCTCGATTCCCAGTGCTTCAGCCTGCCCTCTCTTGCGGCTCAAAAACGGGCACTTCGTGATCAGCGACAATTATTTTTCCCGGCCGGCGACAATTATTTTTCCTGGTTTTATCAGGGTGAAAACGGACCATGCTGGGCATGGTCAAAGACACACAAGTAAGGAGACTGATGAAGCTGAGGAAGCAGAAGAAGACGCTGGCGGCGGCAGCGGCGGCAGCTGGAATGGACGAGAAGACGGCTCTCAAGTATCTGAAGCTGGGGAAGTTGCCCAGTCAAATGCGCCGGTCTCGACACTGGAGGACACGGCCCGATGCTTATGGGGAGGTGTGGGGGGACGTGGAGAAGATCCTGAGGCGCTCGCCGACCGTGGAAGCCAAGACGTTGTTTGATTACCTGTGCCGCAAACATCAAGGGCGCTTTCAAGAGGGGCAGTTGAGGACGCTTCAGAGACGAGTCAAGACCTGGCGGGCCGTGCACGGAGAGGCAGGCGAGGTGATGTTTCCGCAAAGCTATGCTCCAGGTGAGCAGTGCCAGAGTGATTTCAGCTGGATGAGCAAGCTGCGGATCACCTTGGCCGGCCAGGCTTTTGATCACATGATCTACCACTTTGTGCTGGCTTATTCGAACTGGGAGTCGGTGACGATCTGTTTCTCGGAGTCGTTTGAGAGCCTGTCGGCGGGGTTTCAAAACGCACTGTGGGAGTTGGGAGCCATCCCCCACGAGCACCGGACCGACCGCTTGTCCTCAGCGGTCAACAACCTGAGTTCGCTGGAGGAGTTCAGCCAACGTTATGAAGCGCTCCTGAAACACTACGGGCTGGGAGCCACCCACACCCAGGCGGGTCGGGCTCACGAAAAAGGTGACATCGAACAATCTCATCACCGGTTCAAGAAGGCCGTCGAACAAGAGCTGATCCTGCGAGGGAGTCGTGACTTTTCCAGTCGCCAGCACTACGAGGATTTCTTGCAGACGATGGTTGAGCGGCGCAACACCATGCGGACAAACAAACTGAAAGAGGAGCTGGAAGTGATGCGTCGGCTTCCGGAGAGGCGTCTGGAAGACTTCGGCCGGGAAAGGGTCAAAGTGAGCCGCAACAGCACGATCCACGTGCGGCACAACACCTATTCGGTCGACAGCCGGCTGATCGGCGAGCGGGTCGAGGTTCGTATTTCCGCTGACCATCTGGAAGTCTTCTACGGGGGGCAGCGGCTCGAGAAGATGGAGCGGCTTCGAGGCGAGGGAAAACACCGGATCAACTACCGGCACGTGATTGACTCGTTGGTGAGAAAGCCGGGGGCCTTTCGGCGCTACCGCTATCGCCAGGACCTGTTTCCACGCTTGGTGTTTCGCATTGCCTACGACGAGCTGTCGCAGGATTGCCCCCACAGTGGGGATCGCCAATACCTGAAGATTCTGCTGATGGCAGCCCAGATCAGTGAAGAGCGGGTGGCCGGCACCATCCGAGAGCTCATCCGTGCGGGAGAAAGAATCCGTGAAGAGAAGGTTCGACAGTTGGTCGAGAGGCCAGGATTCGTCCCGGAGCCGTGGAGGGTTGAGGTAACTCCGGTTCAGATTGCACTCTACGACCAACTGCTGCAACAGCGAGGGGAGGCCAGGACATGAACGAAGCCATCGGAGTTCGTCTGAAGGAATGTTTGTGTGAGCTGCATCTGCCCAGTTTCCGGGCCAACTTCTCGGCTCATGCAGGCCTGGCCATGAACGAAAGCTGGTCTTATCAGGGCTATCTGCTGGGGCTTTGCGAGTTGGAGGTGGAGCAACGCCGGCAGCGACGCATCCAGCGCCTTCTGCAGCTCTCGAAACTCCCTCGTGAGAAAACCCTGACTGCCTTTGATCGCTCTCGGCTTCCGAACAGCGTGGATCGACACCTCTGCTACCTGATCGAAGGTGACTTCCTGGAGCGCCGGGAGAACGTGCTGGCCTTCGGCAATCCAGGCAGCGGGAAAACGCATCTGTTGTGCGCATTGGGGCACGAGCTGATTCTTCGAAACAGGTCCGTTTACTTCACCTCCTGTGCTCTGTTGGTGCAGCGCTTGTTGCGGGCCAAGTCGGAGCTCTGGCTGGAGAAGGAGCTCAAGCGACTGGATCGGTTTGAGGCTCTGATCATCGACGATCTGGGTTATGTCCAGCAGAGCCGGGAAGAGATGGAGGTTCTCTTTACACTGTTGGCTCATCGCTACGAGCACCGGAGTGTTTTGTTGACCAGCAACCTGGTCTTCTCGGACTGGGAGAGGATCTTCAAGGACCCGATGACGACTGCTGCGGCAGTGGACCGGCTGGTCCACCATAGCGTGATCCTGGAGTTGAATCTGCTCAGCTACCGCATGGAGAGCGCACAGAAAAAGAAGACCAAGCGGGGAAGGAGGGGGGCGGCAAAGTGACGCGATTTTGGATGGAACTCCGTTCGGGCTACGCCCTCACTGCGTTCCATCCAAAACAAACCGGGAAAGAACCGGGAAAGAACCGGGAAATATAATTGTCGTTGAGGAGAAAAAATAGTTGACGCCGAACACACTTCGTGCGCCCCTCGGTCGAAGCACTCGGTTTGCACAGCAAAGTCCAGGGAGCCTCTTATATTTTTCTTTTCCTCCTCGTCCCCTTGGAAGTCACTTCTTTTAAGCGCTGCACTGCTTCGGAAATGTCTCCCTCCTCCTGTTCGTCCTTCTTTCCCACTCGTTCAAAGTTGTAATCTAAATGGACCTTCTCGCGCGGATCGATGAAGGCCTCCTTTGCTATAAGCAGCTCCTCTTCTGAAGCGGGCCGCTTGTCCCTCCCAAGCGAAGAAGAAACCCGCCTGGAGATTTCACTTGCCAGGTCTCCAACAAAAGAAGGATCCAGAGCGACTTTTTTTTCGCGTTCTTTAGGCGGCGCCGGCGCCTTGGAAGGAACCGCTTCGCGTATCCCCCTTTTTCTGGGAAAAAAGTGGATCTCTCCACTTTTTTCGCGCTTACCTATCTTCTCGTAGGAAAGGATTTTGAGATCAGAGCCGACCCGGATCAGATAAATATTTTGATCGTAAACTCTCTTATAGGAACTACTGAGATAGGGACGTGGATCGGGACGTGGATCCAAAAGCTCCGCTTGCACTTCCCATCCGTCCTTGGAAGGCACTGCTTCGATCACAAATCCCTTTCTTCTTAGACCGAAGCGGAGAAAAAAAGAAACTTCCTGCATCACGTCTTTGATGTCCACGCCCATTTTCCTCACGACGCTTACTTCCGCTTCTACGAAAGAGTGACGGAATGGTCCCCGTTAGCCCTGTAACGGAATCTTCCCTTCCTCTTTTGCCTTTTCAATGAATTCAGCCGCCTTCTTGCCGCGATCTTTTTCTCTCTCGCCATCGGTGATCGCAGCGATCAATGCCCCCTGAACCACACTCTGGAGCGGATGCGAAGCACAACGGATCTCCCCAATGTTGATGGGAAATTTGAGTCTCCTCAGCTGCCTTGAGAAACGATCGAGGAATCCTTTCGGTAATGAGGTGCCTCCGGAGACAATTAAGGTAACCGGTTTTTTCACCCGAGGCAGCTCCTCGGAGCGCTCCATCTGTTTTTTGATCCGCGCCAAAACATACTCAATCAGATAGTCGTAATAAATGGAGAGTGCCTTCCCAATTCGGTTGGTATGATCCGAAGAAGTTAACGCAAATTCATTTTCTTTAACCGCACAGACGCGGCTTGCCGTCTCGCCGACGGCAGTGGCGGCCTGCTTGTCAATCCAGTCTCCCCCTTTAGAAAGGCTAAAGGTGATGATGGGAACCGACATAAAGCTCAAGCAGACGTTCACCATGCCGGCCCCAAAAGAAATGGCGAGGCCCGTGAAGTTTTCCTCTCCCAATTCGGAGAATACAATCGCCATCCCTTCGTTGATCGGCTTGGCGATATATCCCACCGGCTCGAGAATCCCCTCTATGACCTTCTCATGGTAGACGACGTCAAAGTCGGCATCGAGAGGTTCTCCGGGAACCGAATAATATATGATCTCCCCTTTTCCTCGCGGGGGGCCCACCATACTTTGGATAATCACCTCAACCATGGGAAGGGCTTCTTTCTCCCGCGGACTGATGACTCCACGCGCTAAAGGGCGACGGCACTCCCTGTTAAAAATATTGGCAAACTCAATAGCTTCATCCCCGATGACGTAAAGGCTATCCTCCTTCTGAATGTAGTTGACGTTGACCTTCTCAAGCATCCCTTTCGTGAAATCTCCCTGCTCAATATCAAAGAAGGCGTCTCGCTGCCTGCGGTAGACAATTTTTCCCCGTTTTCGTTCTGCGTAATAAATGAAAGCCGTGCCGACATCCAGCCCTTTGCCCTTTTCCATGCGCCCAGTTTTTCGGGTTTGACTACTCATCTTGCTCCTCCCGTCTTTTCGCTGATTTTGCTTTGTTTTGAAAATTTTGGAAACCCATTGGGAGATCGAAAATGCGTCATAAGATTGGAAATCAGCTGCCCTTTCCCCCGCACCCCATCACCAGCTAGCCGAGGAACCGCGAGTGGTTTCCAAGATTCTGGGTGACATTCCATCGATTTCAGATCTAATTCTACACGAGCCATGTGATAAAATCAGCCCGGGAACCGGGGAACCGGTGTTTCGGGGACGAGCGGGGAGCACCTGCTCTGTTGCGCCCTCCCCAAGCAGATGTCACCAATTCAGCTAACAGAAACTGACCTTTCATCTGTGTCGGGGGCACCTCAAAAACGGCCAGTGCCCGCGAAAAAAGTTCCGCAGGTG
>JALLOM010000264.1 GCA_027717865.1 Acidobacteria bacterium AH-259-O06
CATAAAGGGGATGTCACCCCAAAGCAATTGTCGTGGTCGACGAAGTGGTGATAAAAGTGCCGGCGGCGTTGGTACCTCAGCAAGCCGTTACTGCTAATGCTCAGATGTAATCGGTAGTGTACCGATTCATAGTAGAGAAACCCCAGCCAAATTCCGATCAGCAATCCAACAGCTGCAAAGAAATCTCCCACTAATGTATAAAGGGGTCCCAACAATAAAGCGGAAACGGGCAAGCTGTAAATGGGTCGAACCAAGATTTTGTCGGGATTTCTAGGATCTCCGTGATGGGTTAGGTGAAGTTGTTGTAGTATCCGCCTAATTTTGGGATTCTGAGTAGCCCAGTGAAAGAAAAAACGGTGTAAAACATATTCCAGCAAGCTCCACATAAGCAGGCCGATGGGAACCAGCCAAAGCAGAGTGTTCCACTTGAGGTCTTCGCCGGACACGAATGAAAGGTACAGAAGAAAGCAGGCAAGGGAGGGGTAAATCCAGAATGAAGCAAAGCGGACCAAGGCCATTGCTTCTATTATATTCCTACCAAGCCGAGGAAGCACTTTGAGACAATTACCCACAAGGGACAGATTACTGTCTGGTCCGGCAAAAGACCACTGGATCGAAATCGATGGGGTTGGGATCCATTACCTGGCGGCAGGGGAAACAGGCTCTTTTGTGGTCCTGCTTCACGGTGGGAGTGCTGATTCAGCTTCCCTTTCCTGGTGTCCGAGTATCGGCCCGTTTTCCCAAGCCTACCGGGTTTTCGCTCCGGATCTACCCGGGTACGGCAAGAGTGACAAACCGCATATTAATTACACGACTAAGTATTACACGCACTTCCTCGAACGCTTCGTTCAAGACCTGGGCCTGAATCAGTTTTGTCTCGTCGGGCTTTCAATGGGAGGACAGATTTCTTTAAACTTTACTCTTCAATTTCCCCAGAGAGTTGAAAAGCTGGTTCTGGTCAGCAGCGCCGGCTTTGGCACGCGTTTACGGTGGCAGATTCTGGCTAAACTGATGGTCAAAATGCCCTGGCTCCATGCAAGGGTAAGAAAGGTCGCTAGTCGCAGTCGGGAAACTATAAAATTGAGCCTGCGATATATCGTTTACAATTCCGAAGTGATTACTGAAGATCTGGCGGAGGAGATTTTTGCAGCTATCTCGACTCCGGGGACGGGACGAGCCTGGAGATCCTACCTGGAGAACGAAATGGATTGGTCCGGTTTTCGCAGCAATTTCCTGAACAGGCTGGGCGAAATCACCGTACCCACATTGGTCGTTCACGGGTCAGATGACAAATTGGTTCCGGTAAAGTGGGCAAGGGCAGCTCAGAAGTTGATTCCAGATTCTAGGTTGTGCATTCTGCAGCAATGCGGGCATTGGCCTCACAGGGAGAAACCAGTCGAGTTCCATCGGGCCGCCCTCAACTTTCTGAAGAAATGAGTCGGACTTTGAAGGAATGTGAAAATTGCTGACCCGGTGGCCTTTGGGGACAAGGGGACAAGGGGACAAGGGGATAAAGGGAGAAAGGGATAAGGGGATAAAGGGGGTCAGCAATTTTCTTTGGAGGTGATCAGATGAGAAAACTGTTTCTTTTCTTTGTATTTCTTTTCTTTGTAACACTGTCCTTCTCTTTTTACGGTCCAGCCCAAGACCTGCCCCACATTCTCCTCACCAATGACGACGGCATTGATGCTCCGGGGTTGTCAGCCATGTACAAGGCTCTGAGGCGAGCCGGCAAAGTGACCGTGGCAGCTCCGGTCACTAATCAGAGTGGTACCAGCCATGGGTTGACCACGGGACGCAATCCAATTTTTGTGACCACCTGGACGGATGACCAGGGCTCTGTTTGGCATGCCATCACCGCCCGGCCAGCCACTTGCGTCAGTCTGGCACTGGAAAGTCTACTGTCCGAGACCCCGGATATTGTGGTTTCGGGAGGCAACTATGGTGTGAATCTTGGCCTGGTGACTTATTACTCCGGCACTGTGGGTGCGGCCCGTGAGGCTGCCTTTAAGGGAATTCCCTCTATCGCCGTTTCCGTTCAGGCCGGCTCGCAAATGGACTTTGACGGCGCAGCAGAGTTCACAGCCCACCTGGTAGAAAGGTATTTGAAAGAGAAGCTTCCACCCAAAACCTTCATCAACGTCAATTACCCGGCCCTGCCAGAAGATAAGGTCAAAGGAGTGAAAATCGGGTCCCTTAGCTTGGAGGTTTCCCGTTCCCTCTACGTGAAAGGAAAGATGCCCAACGGGCAGGGCTATTTCTGGCCGACTTACCAGCCGATAATCCGTGCGGAACCGAACACCGACTTATCGGCCGTCCTGGAGGGCTATATTGCCATAACTCCTCTGCAATTGGACACAACGGACAACGCTTTGATACCCCTGCTCAGGAGCTGGCAATTAAGCGGGGTCAGAAAAAGGGGGTTTGAGTTTTGAGTTTTTGGATCCAAAAACTCAAAACTCAAGGTCTGACCCCCTTTTTCCCCCACCAGTTCAAGACGCTCAATACGCTGGAATAGGCGTCAGTCCACGCAGCTGCACCCGACCCCTTAAGCCTCTGCCAGCGCGGGTCATCAGCCAGCTTGCGCAATTCCTCCGGGTTACGGGCCATGACAACCCACTGGGACGGTTCCTTGCCCAGTGATCTCTCCTCCTCTGAGAGGACGAGGTCATTTTGCAGCAGGCACACCAGCCCGGCATCTTGGGCCAGATTTCCGAGAACCGGTCTTAAATCCAGATATTGATTGGAAATGTGGAAGATTAGCAATCCATCCTCACTGATTCTGTCGAGGTAGAGTTCGAGCGCTTCGCGAGTGATCATATGAACCGGGATGGAGTCCGAGCTGTAGGCGTCGAGGATTAGTAAATCAAACCGGCGGCTGGAATCCTTGGCTAAAGAGAGTCGAGCGTCACCAAGCACCACCCGCACATCGGGGCCGCAGTCACTCAAGAAGCTAAAATAACGCCGATCACGCGCGAGGCGCACCACAGTGGGATCAATCTCGTAAAAAGTCCATCGCTGACCAGGTTGACTATAAGAAGCGATCGATCCAGCCCCAAGACCCACGGCAGCCACTCGCCACGTTGCTGCCTCAGCACGGAAGGCGGTAAATAATTGCCCTAGCGGCCCGCTAGGATGGTAGTAAGCGAGCGGCTCACAGCGACGAGAGGCTTCCAGACTTTGCTTGCCGTGTAGGGTGCCACTGTGGGAAAGTACATGGTAACGCCCTTGCGGATCATGCAAAACTCGATGCACGCCAAAGAAATTGCGTTCCCTGTAGATGAGATCTCCTTCCCCTGCGCTATACAGTCCACTGGCCAGAAGCAGAGCTCCCAGACCGAGACCAAAGCGCAAGGGTCGTGTGGAAAAGCTGTAGCAAAGGACCGCCGGGACTCCAAATGTGACCGCCTGACTGAGCGGGCCGACAGTTAGTTGAAGAGCCTCAAAGCCCAGTATGAGCCCGCCGAACAGGACTGCAAGTCCTGCCGGAAGTGCAAGATCAACCCACCCGTACCGAATGCTTACACGAGGCTTTGCCCAGACCAGGAGCAGACCGCTTAATACCAGGGCCAGTGGATACTCTAGCAGCGTCGAAAATAAAACCGGGGCCAGCAGCGCGTTGAATACTCCCCCCAGAACACCACCGAAGGAGATCCACAGATAAAACTCCGTTAGATGGATGGTCGCGGGGCGGTCAGTTGCGACTGCTCCATGACACACCATTGCCGTGACGAAAAAAGCGATTAGATGAAGTAAAAACATCAACCAGATCGGCTGGGTGGCCTGAAGTATGATGACAATCACCAGGGGAAGCATCACCATTGGGAAAGTGCGGACCATGACCTGCTGCGGTAGAAATGTTCTCCGGGCAAAAACCAGAATCAAAGTGAGCAGATAGATGGAAAGCGGAATGACCCAGAACAACGGAACCGGCGAGATGTTGGTTGAAAGATAAGTGGTGACACTCAACATCAAGCTCGAGGGCACAAAGGCAAATAAAACCCAGCGAATGCGCCGACGAGCCGTCAGCGGTTCCCGATTTTCTGCTGGCGGTGCTGCCAGTCCCGTGCCGTGCAATGGAGACTTCTCCCGGATATCGGCGCCAGGAGATCTCCACACACTGACCGCACAAGCCGCCATTAGCAACACGAGCAGTCCGTAGCCCCCTTCCCACAGCAAACTCTGACCCTTCAGATGAAAATATGGCTCCAGGAGGACCGGGTAGCCGAGAAGCCCGAGCAAACTGCCCGCGTTACTGGCTGCGTAGAGAAAATAGGGGTCTCGTGCTTGGGGATGGCTCGTGCTTGCGAACCATTTTTGAAGCATGGGACTGGTAGTAGCGACTACAAAGAATGGAAGGCCCAAGAACCTCACTAAAAGCAACAACAGCCATGACACGGGGTTCTCCTCGGTGGGGGGGGTCCAGTCCCCGGCAATACCAATGGGCAAAACGAGAAGAGGCAGCAGAATAAGAAAACATTGGGCTACCGCCTGCCACCTTACCCCAAGCCAACGCGCAGTGAGGTGCGCATACAGATAACCTAACAGCAAGACACCTTGACAGAAAGCCACTTCCGTGTTCCAAACCGCTGGCGACCCTCCCAGCAGTGGCAACACCATCTTCCCCAACATCGGCTGCACCGCAAACATCAGGGCCGCACTCAGAAACAACGTGGTGGCATAAATTGTTAACAACATCGACTCCTCAAGCTCACCCGGCAACTTTCTTAGCGGTGCTGACCATTTTACGTG
>JALLOM010000265.1 GCA_027717865.1 Acidobacteria bacterium AH-259-O06
CAATTCCGCAGGGCCTACCAAAAGGAGGTGAGAGAGTCTTGAAATTGGTCTGTTTTTGGCTGCGCCCGAAATTATCGCCTTACCTGGACAGGGAAATCTCGTCCCTCGAGGCGCAAAAAATCAAGGCTCATCTGGAGCACTGCCCGGAGTGTCAAACAAAGCTAGAAGAACTACAGGGCCTAGGTCGACACCTTCGTCAAATACAGACTCCGCAGCCGTCACCTCATCTTTGGGAAAATGTTCTGAAACGAGGGCAAAGCCGCGTGTTCCGCGAAGATCCGGGTCGAGACCGTCGTTTCCTGACGCTCTTTCATCCTCGATTGGCGCTGCCTCTGTTGATCATGGGAGCCTTCATCGCTCTGATGGTTATGCTGATCCCCGAACTCAGCTTCTTGCGTCAATACTCTCTGATCGTCAATCAGGCTCAGGCCATTGATATCGGCCTCTATCTCGACGAACTGAAGAAAGGCCCCTCTGCACGAACTTTCGATCAAAAACATCAGGCTTTCACTACATCGGCGGACCAAGCCAGGCGAAAATGTCACTTCGGAGTGGTCATTCCTGCCTCTCTTCCCGGCGGTTACCGTCTGGTTCAAACAAAACTACTGAAGAGCTTGTGCTGTTTCGCCACCCAAAACGATTATCGCAGCGGAGAGAATATCATTTACGTTTTCGAACTTCCCCCTCAACACCCCATTGACTTCGGTCGGCGGGAACTGATCCGCAAGATGATGAATGGATTGTGGTACAGCCAGATCAAGGCAGAGAACTTGCAGGTGATGAATTGGGAAGGGTCCGATGTCAACCTCACGCTGGTCGGAAATCTGCTCGAGGAGGAGCTACTAAGAATTTTGAAGTACCTGACCCAGGGAAAACCGGGTTAGTTTCACAGCTATTCTCAACAGAAAGGAGGTGAGTAGCCAATGCGAAAGAAAGCTCTAATTGTCGCCTTGTTTTCGCTTCTGGCGCTGGGCGGTGCCACATTGGTGGCGACGAACAGCATCATGGATTGCGGCGCCAACTGCTGTGGTTCATGTGAAGTGAAGTGACTTCCCTCCCGCCCATAGAGGTGAGGGTCCGGGTTAACCCGTTGAAGGAACCAAGACGTTTACCGCCAACATGAAGAAGAAGTAAAGTGAGCAGGGAGGCTTAAAATGGTGATCCAGGGCTTTTTCGGCGGACCAAAAGCTTCCAATCCCGGGAGGAGGCTTTTGACCGCTTTGATAGCCAGCTTACTGGTGCTGTCGGCCTGCGGCAGTGAGCAAACGGAGGCCAGAACTGCCAACACATCGAAAATGGGGACGACCGACAATGCGGAGAATACAGAAAAAGCCATACTTGGCCTAGGGAGGATGCCTGACTTTGAACTCAAGGACCTCGAGGGCAACCTGGTTTCCTCTACTCAGTTTAGAGGAAAAGTTCTGATGATTGATTTTTGGGCCAGTTGGTGCGCTCCGTGCCTGAAAGAGATGCCTCATTTTCAGGAGCTTTACGAGCAGTACCAAAGGCAGGGATTTGAGATGGTGGGTATAACCTTAGACGTGGATCCGGCGGATGTGCGGAGCGTGCTGGCTGAAACTGGGGCCCGCTACACGATGTTGTTTGCCGACGAAGAAGACCGGATTCAGGCGGTCTTTGGAGTTCAAGGGATCCCCACCACGTTCATCATTGATCGGGAAGGGAAGATCCGGGAAAAAATCGTGGGCTTCGCCTACAAAGAAGAATTCGAGGAGATGCTGAAAGAGTTACTTGCAGCTTCAATCAGTATAACAAGTGGGTAACGAGGCCCACAGGGTGCTGCATAAAAAGGACGGAGAAAGTTGGAGAAAGTATGAAAATCTTCAAGGCCTTTCTTGGGTTGTTTTTAGGGTGGCTGTGGCTGACATCGGCGTATGGGGCCATTGAGTTGGTGGAGCTCAAGGTCCACGGCATGACCTGAAATGCTTGAGCATTCGGGGTCCAAAAGACCCTGGAACGCCTGGATGGCGTTCGAAAAGTTGAGGTCAACCTGCTGAAGGGATGGGTGAAGATCTTCCCGGAAGAAAATTTCCAACTGGATCCTCTGCAAGTCTGGAAACGTGTGGATGACAGCGGCATCACCACGGACCGGATTGCCATAACCGCCGAAGGCGTCCTGATCGAGGGGAAGGAGGGGGAACTTACTTTGCAGATTCTGGAGACGGAGCAGACCTACAGGCTCTCTGGTGAGCAAGCAGAAAAGTTGAAAGCGGAAGCTCAGGCTGGGCAAAGCGTCCGGACTTCTGGAGTGATTTTTCAGGCCCAGGGAAAGAAAGAAAAGCCTTCAAGGAGCCGCGTGCTTGAAGTGACTGAGTACCAGATCCCTTAGTGCAGGATACTCCGGAAGATCACGGCGAGGCAAATCTGAGAACGAGGAAAGAGTTGAACTTAATTTAATTTTGGAGGAACTAGCCATGAGAAAGAGAAAGGCGCTGACTTTAATGTTTGTCTGCCTGGGCTCGATTGCTGCTTCCTGCGATTTCATTGCACAGTCGGCGGAGAAGACCGAGGCAAAAAAAGCAGAAGCGGGGGAAGTCGTCATCTGCTTTCTGTGTGATGCAGCCGGCATGCCCATGCACCTGAAGGACACCATCAAGGTCATGCACGAGGGCCGGGCCTACTATGTGTGCAACAAGCGGGAGGAGATGCAGTTCAAGAAAAGCCCGGAAAAGTGGATCTTTGCTATCGACCCCGTATCTGGGAACAAAATCAACAAGCATGACGCCGTCATTTACAAGCACAACGACGTGGCTTACTTTTTCGAAACGGCCGCGAACCTCGACACGTTCAAGGCCGAGCCGGACAAGCATATCGAGTGAGTTCCGGAGCTGAAACGGGCCGAGGAAAAGAAACCGTGAAGGATCATAACTGGCCTCATCCGTTGAGCGTGGATCTGCAGGGAGAGACTGTCGAACCGTTTGGAATGCCTCCCGTGGTTCATGAGGGAGTGACATGCTCTTGACGTACGGGGAAGTGATAGTGAGGGGAGAATTGTGAAGTTGAGAGATCGATCCAGCTTTTTCCCGATTGTGTTCGTGGTGCTAAACACCCTGTTTTCGTTTGCCCATTTTGCGGTGGCCCAAGGAGTCAGTCCGCAGACCGGGACCACCCTTTTTCAAGGGGGCAGCTTCTTGAACTTTAACTCGGTTTTCTTGGGTCGGGAGAAGCTGCGGATTGATGGCCAAGAAGCAGAGGATCCCCAGAATAGAGATGTTTTCGTCAATGTGTTCCCCCTCAACTGGGGATGGGGTTTTTGGCACGACCACCAGATATTGATTTCCATTCCCTTAGTGAGGAAAGATCTGGACTTTACCGGACCCGGTGGGGGTCGGACCACCGGGCTTGGGGGTAGTGGTGTGGGGGATATTTTCGTCTTATACAAGCATCGATTTCTGCGTCTTGATCGCGCTGGAGGAACTACTCAGGTGGCCTTCACCGTCGGGCCGAAACTTCCCATCGGCTCCACGAAGGAGCTGGATCAAGAGGGGAAACTGCTCCCACCGCCGCTTCAACCGGGGTCCGGTTCCACTGACGTCCTCTTCGCTGTGGCCGGTTCCCACGTCATCCAAAAATTCACAGTGAACGTGAGCTCCACCTACAAGCTCAACACAGAGGGGGCTCAAAACCTGAAGCAGGGGAATCTGTTTGAATTGCGCTCATTGATCAACTACCGATCCTGGCAGGCGCCATTTCCGGGACCGGAACTGTGGTTAGGGCCCATTTTCTCCTATGAAGTCTTACAGCGCGATCGCGTAAACGGCGTGCCAACAGTCAACAGCGGGGGGCGGCAATTGTTTACGGGTCTGTTTATCCTGTTTGATCCGAAACCGGACTGGCTTTTCAACTTCAATATCGAATTCCCGGTCGTCCAGGATTTAAATGGGATCCAGTTGGGTCTCAAGCCCAGGATAAGTTTCGGGATCATCAAACAGTTATTTTTCGGGAGTTAGCGCAATTAAGAATTCTTACGCCCAGCGTCTGGCAAGAGGGGAACACTAAAGAATATAATATTTTCATGTTTGCTCTCGGTCGGGGATTTGTCTGGATATATGTGGCGGTTTTTATGGCGACCGTCTCTTGTGCCTTGGCTTGTCCTCAGCTTGACGCTGGGCAAAAGGCCTTCCAGATGCGTGCAGAATCGACATCAGACTGCGGTTGTGGGGACTCAAGGGACGGCGAATGCCTTAATTGTGTCGACACGAACTTTGTTCAAGAAAGGAAGTGTGTGGAAGCACTGACCGCGATCTCGCCGCGTGACTACAGCCACGTCGAGCTAACCGACATGAACTCATCGGGCCAAGCTTTTTCGGTTCAGATTTTGATTCCAAGCGAACTCGTTTTTCTCAGAAGCGACGTTCTTCGAATTTGGTCTCTCCCCTGGTTTTCATTTCACCTACGTTTAATCGGGGGCCTTTGTTGTGGTTTTAGATCTTTCTCTGCTTATGGCCCCCTAACGATGAGCGAAAGGAAGGATAGTATGAGCAAGTTGCTTATAACCGTTGTGGCCGTTGCGGTCCTTGTAAGTTTTGGCCTGGTCATTGGAAGAGCCGAGGCCTCCTCTGAGGAAGGCCTGAAAGCGGAGCCGAGACCGAGTAAGAAATCTGCCGTGGGCAAGGAGTTTTTCGTGGCGGGCATGGCTTGTGCGGGCTGTGCTAACTCCGCGACGGAGCTCCTGGAAAAGATTCCAGGAGTCCACCAGGCCAA
>JALLOM010000266.1 GCA_027717865.1 Acidobacteria bacterium AH-259-O06
GCTGGGAAAGGAGACCCTCTTGATCGGCAATCTGCTGGGTCAAATTGGATCGATTGCGGCGCACCTGTTCGATTCGGTTTTCCTGCTGGTTCATCTGATTCAGGTAACGCTGCCGCAGCTGCTTCTCTTCCTCGGTGCGACCTAACGCCCTCAGGTTTTCCCGAAGCCGTGTTTGATCGCGGAAGATGGAGTCAATCTCTTGATCCAGACTCTGAACCTGCTTCTGAAGCGAGGCGATTTTCTCTCGAGCAGCCACGATTTCCTCCAGTTTCTGGCGCAATTCAGGCGGAATCTTCAGCCCCGCGAAGTGGACCTCAAGTTGTCTACGGTTGAGCTCCCTAACCGACAGCCTTGTTTGCCGCGAGACGATCTCCGCCACAGGAAATCCGAGTTCCTGACCGGGACTCAGTTTCACGCGGAATCGAAAAAAGTTTTCCGTGGTTTCAAGTGGCTTGACGTTTTTTAACTCGCGCCCCGGTTTTTTGGGATGCTCGATTAAAACTGCTTTTTCCTTTGTCGCTTTGTTCTTGAGCTGGTACAGGGTGGTCTGAATCCGTTCTTTTTCAAACAAAACCGTGCCCCGCTTAATGATGAGTCGAACAGTTGTCTCGGGTTGAGACTTTCGCTCAGTAAAGATCTCGATGTCGTAGTCAACTCCATAGCTCACCAATCGCCGCTCGTCTCTTGACAAATAGTTCAAGACTGCTTCCCCGGCGTAACGTCCTTCCACGAAAAATGTGATCGGTCCCGCCTCCAGGGGGACTCCGGTATTGTTCTCAAGCCAGGCGCCGGTCAGCGGATGATTCTTGTCACTGGTGGGATTGAAAATGGAGACGGGCTCAAGGGAGATCTTCTTTTTCACAAAGGGAAGCAGCGCACTTTGGCGGCTCGCCAACTGGACGGGAAAGGGAAAACGGTATTCGAAGTAATCTTGAATCTGGGCGGCTTTCGCTTCCGCGAACCGGCCTGCTTCCTGCCTCGGCAAAAGGTCACTCAAAGGCGCTTCCGCTGCAAGTGCTACAGCCGCCTTTGCTGCCCTCAGCTGAAAGCGACGCTCGTCTTTAGCAGCCCGCTCCTCAAGAGGAGCGCTGGGCTCGGGTCGGGTTTTGACAGCGGCCTCGTAGCGACGCGGGGCGGCTAGCTGGGCTCCAGGAACTTCCAGCGTGGTCCGAGAGGTGTAAAGGGGCTGATAAAGATCCATAATAAAAGAAACCGGCATACCGGAAATCAGTGTCAGATTGACGTTATTCCAGGCCTCGCCCGTCGGATTATCGATCTGGGCCCATCCCTGGATCCAGGCTTCAGCCCCGGACAGCTGCACGCGGTAGCTCGTCTTCCAGACGGGAAACTGTTGGATGTAGGCCACATTGATGGGGCCCGTTTGTGGATTTGGGTAGATCGTTATCTCTCGCGTGACATCCTGGTTTCCTTCAGCAAGGATACTCAGGTAAGTTTCCAGTTGATGGTTCAATTCCGGATCTGTCAACTGGACCGAGTCCACGTCTGAGAGCCACACTGTTTGAACAGCACCCCCGCTTTGAAAGACGCTCAGGAGATGATCATTTACCAGTGTTTGCTGGTCGACCGCGTGCTGTTCCCGACTAATCGCGACGAGCTTTCCGGAGATGGTCCTGGAGCTAAGATTGAGTCGCAGATCGGCGCCCTGAATCTGGCCTAGGAAGTGGGCCAGTCCACCGCCTGAATTGGAGAGGCTGAACGGAAACCGGCTGAGAATCTGAGCAATGGGAACTCCCGTGGTATAACCCACGGAGTAAAGGCTTCCGCTATCAGGATTCCACGCAGTAAATGTCTTCAGTACGTCCTTCATGTCCTCGGGGTGAAAAGAGAGGCTCAAAGGTTGCTGGATCGCACCACTGCGGACCAGATAGGCCATGCCGTTTTTGTATAGAAGAACACGAGAGATAGGCAGCTGCTGCTGGGCAGCTGCCCACCCCCAGCAAAAACCAGACAGACTCAAAAAAAGGAAAAACTTTTTCATGATCGTCTCCTTTCCAGTTCAGCCGGGAAACGGGGGTCAGACCTTGAGTTTTTCTTTTTGGGAACCAAAAACGAAAAACTCAAGGTCTGACCCCCCAACCCCACCAGCCGGAGCTACTTTTCATATTCACAATACCAGTTTTAGAGCTTTGAAAATTATAGATGCTCGTCTTCCCGATTACTCTCAGGGCTAAAGCGCTTTGAGTCGCTCCAAGGAAAGCGGAATCCTTTTTGCTCAGCCAAGTCCAGGCGGCTCACCGAGTGCGCGCCGGCTGCAGATGTTATGTGATGATGGTTTACTTGTTTTAAGATGACGGCGACAACGCACGCTCTGCGGCTTCTGGCAACTCAATCAAAACAAAATAGTCCGCTGGATATAGATAGTCCTCACCAGATTCATCGATAATTCTAATGTAATTATCCTTAGCAGCGGACTCATCGTGCAAGACCTGGTCCGATCTGCGAAAGTCCATTGCAAGGTGCAGTGACACATGGCGGAGCCATCCGGGGCGATGTCATCGACCTCGACCGGGAGCTGTTTAGTTTCTAGAATCTGCTTCGGACGCTCTGTCATAGCCCCCTCCAAAGGATGTTCCGAGTGATTGCTGGCAATAGGTATCCAACGTTTTGCAACTCCCTGCGGGGCGTGGAGTGACAGAAGCGCTCCATGATCGAGTACTCATGGATGTCGAATTTGCTTGGGAGGGCCAGGAAATCCCCGGATTCAACAACCTCTCGAATCTTTGGAAGCATCCCTCGTTGCCATTCGGGGAGATCTTCGGGGGGCTCATCGTTCTCGAGAATATAGTGCTCTTCTTCGGTCAAGGCGATGAGTTCACCGGTCTTCGGGTTGAGATAGGCGGTGTGATCGTCACTGAGGGCGTCCATCTCGCCAATCACATCGCGAAGAGAGACGACAATGGACATGATTTGAACCTCCCAAGGTGTTAGGCCTCGTCTCGACTTCTACTGGAAACCAAGTTGCACCTTAACTGCCTGTCCCACGCGACGCATATCCTCTGTCGACAACTTGCCTGCTCTGTTGATAAGGCGCAGTTTGCTGACAGTAGTTAGTTGATCGGCCATTGCTTTGTTCTTCCGGCCTTTTAAGATGATGTATGCTTCACTCGGATAGAGCCTCTCTACACTACTCGTAAGTGGTACTACCTGGACCCGATTCAAATACTTGTTTGAAGCATCATTACTGATGATAAGGGCCGGACGTTTCTTTCGAATTTCACCCCCGAGAGTCGGCTCAAAGCTCACCCACCATACTTCACCGCGTTTCATCGGTCACATCTCCTATAACCGCCTCTGCCCATTCCAGCGCTTCCAATTCACGTGCTTCATCCTGAGCCATGGCCTTGTACGCCTCCTTCAAATCCTGCTCGACTACATGCGGCCGAACTAAGTCTTCTATGAACCGGCTGATCAAACCGCGACCGACTACCCGGTGTAGTGCTTCATATACATCCTCCTCCAGGGTAATAGTCAGTTTTTTGTGCATGGGCTAACTCCGGTTGAATACGTATCTCTATACGTATAATAGCACGGTTAAAGCGTGACAATGAGTGAAGGCTGAAGGAGGGGTCAGCGCGTGAAATTCCAATTCTTGCGTAAGAGCCTGCGCTCGTCTGGAAATCCCGAAAATTGGAATTTCACGCTCTGACCCCCTTTAGGCGGCGGATGCTCTCGATCGTCTTACCGATGTCATCCCGGGTTACATCTTTGTGCGTCACAAAGCGGACCTGATGAGGACCTGTGGGGCCGGCCAGGATGCCGTTTTCCTTTAACTGCCCCAGGAATTCAATGCTGCTCATCTGTTCAAGGTTAACCATGACGATATTGGTCTGGACGCTTTCGAGATCGACCTGAAACCCGTCTAATTCATGGAAGGCTTCAGCCAGAAGGCGAGCGTTTTCGTGGTCCTCATGGAGTCGCAGTGGCATCTGCTCAAGTGAAACGAAACCGGCTGCGGCCAGGACTCCCACCTGACGCATCCCCCCTCCCATCATCTTTCGCACTCGCCAGGCTTCTTTAATGAAATCACGAGTCCCGAGCAGTATTGAACCCACCGGGGCAGAAAGTCCCTTCGAGAGACAGAACATCACTGAATCGCAGTGCCGGGAAAGCTCCGCTACCGTGCTCCCAAGAGCCACTGCAGCGTTGAAAATACGAGCACCATCCAGGTGGACCGGCAACCCCTGGGCGTGGACTTGGCTGGCGATTTCGTCAGTTGCTTCCTGGGTCATCACAGTGCCTCCCGCCATGTTGTGTGTGTTCTCGAGCGCAATCAACCCGGTCGAGGCGCGATAGTAGACATCGGGACTCAGGACAGCCTCGATCTGAGACCACTTCAAGTGCCCCTTCTCACCGCGCACCGGCCGCGCCAAACACCCGGAAAAGGCGGCCATGGTTGCCATCTCATAGTTGAAAATATGTCCACGCTCCTCCATCACCACTTCCTGCCCCGGCTTGGTGTGAAGCTTCACCGCAATTTGATTTCCCATGGTGCCGGTGGGTACAAAGAGAGCGGCTTCCTTTCCGAGAATTTCTGCCGCGCGCTCCTGAAGGCGGTTTACAGTAGGATCTTCTCCATAAACGTCATCCCCGACTTCCGCCTCAGCCATGGCGCGACGCATTTCCGGTGTGGGTGAGGTGACGGTATCGCTGCGGAGGTCGATTAGGTTCTTCAAAACGTTCCC
>JALLOM010000267.1 GCA_027717865.1 Acidobacteria bacterium AH-259-O06
GAAGAAGAGCAAGAGTTACAGCGGCGGGTGCGGGCTACGACCAGCAGTCAGCGGGACAGTCTGCGGGCGCGGATCGTGCTGCTACGAAGTGAGGGCTACAAACAGGAAAGCATTGCCCGAAAGCTGGGGGTCAGCGTGGCGTGCGTTTGCAAATGGTCGCAGCGCTTCGATCAACAGGGCCTGGAAGGATTGACCGATAAACCGGGCCGGGGCCGCAAGCCCTCCCTGCCGATCGAGAAGGTCGAGCAAATCGTGGTTAAAGCGACTCAACCGCCTCCGGGCAGCCGGAAGCGCTGGAGTACCCGCAGCATGGCCAAGGCGGTGGGTGTTTCCCATCATAGTGTTCATCAAATTTGGAAGCACAATGACTTAAAGCCTCACCTGACCCGCACCTTTAAGGTTTCCCAGGATCCGCACTTTGAGGAGAAATTCTGGGACGTCATCGGGCTGTATTTAAACCCGCCCGAAAAAGCCCTGGTGCTCTGTTGCGACGAGAAAGGACAATGCCAAGCCCTGGAACGGACGCAGCCGGGACTGCCTCTGGGAATCGGTCACATTCGCACCCGCACCCACGACTACAAACGGCACGGAACCATTACGCTGTTTGCCGCCTTGAATTACCTGGAGGGCAAGCTCATCGCCCGCACGGAAGCCCACCACACGCATGTCGAGTGGCTGCGCTTTCTGAAACAAATCGACCGGGAAACTCCCCGCGAGCTGACCGTGCATCTGATCGTGGACAACTACAGCACGCATAAACATCATAAAGTCAAGGCTTGGTCAAAAAAACATCCCCGTTTTCAGACACACTTCACTCCCACGGGGAGTTCCTGGATGAATTTGGTGGAGCGGTTCTTTGCGGATCTGACCACTGAGGTGGTGCGGGAAGGCAGCTTCGGGAGTGTCCGGGAATTGGTGCAAGCGATTGAAAATTACCTGGCCGAGCGCAACGCCAATCCCAAACCTTACAAGTGGCGAGCCAAGGGGGAAGAGATTCTGGCCAAGATTCAGCGGGCTCGCGAAGCGTTAAATATTGGCAAAGTTAATTGAACTTATTTCAATTACAGCACACTAGTATCGGCCGAGATCTTGCCAGGGGGGCCACCTAACAAGTGGCTGGAGCTGACCGCCCTCGACTTGCCGCAGTGGACCATGCTAGTCTGAGGCGGTGATCGGGTTTGCGGTCCCACGGCCGGTTAGGGGGGCGGCACCGTAATTAGAGCTGCGCTGGGAGCAGATGGGCATATATCAGAGATACGTTCTTCCTAGGGTGGTGCATCTTACCTGTAGCCTCAAACCGACAATGAAGCAGCGGGAAAAGGTTGTGCCGCTGGCCGAAGGCCGAGTGCTGGAAGTTGGGATTGGGTCAGGGCTCAATTTGCCTTTCTATACTCCTGATAAGGTTCAACACGTGTGGGGCCTAGATCCTTCCAAAGAAATGTGGGCCTTGGCGAAGAAGAAAGTGGGGATAGTCGATTTCGATGTGGAATTCATCGAGGCTGCTGCTGAGGAAATGCCGTTGGACGATAGTAGTGCTGATACAGTATTGGTCACCTATACGCTTTGTACGATTCCCGAAGCTCTCCTCGCTCTTGCGGAAATGCGTCGCGTACTCAAACAGAGCGGTCAACTCCTATTCTGCGAGCACGGTGCTGCGCCCGATGAGGGCGTACAGCGGTGGCAGAACCGATTGAATCCGATTTGGAAGAGGCTTGGTGGAGGCTGCAATCTAAACCGGCCTATTGCCACACTGATAGAACAAGCTGGGTTCAAAATCCGCGGAATGGACACCATGTATCTACCCGGTTGGAGACCTGCGAGCTTCAACTACTGGGGCACGGCCAGTCGCTGCTGACATGGCATGCCGCATAACATCGCTAGTCCGCATTTCTCATTATCTGATTTGAATTGAAATAAACGCGCTGGTGGATTGTACCGCGTTATTGCAAGCACTTGCGCTTCAACACCCGAACATTTAATATCTGCCAAGTAAACTTCCCCGTATACTGGAGGTTAAGCGTTGGTCGGCAAGAGCATCTCACATTACAAGATCCTGGAAAAGCTGGGTGGCGGCGGCATGGGGGTGGTCTACAAAGCTAAGGATACTCGCCTTGGCCGCTATGTGGCCTTGAAGTTTCTGCCGGAACACTTCGCTAAAGATCGCCAGGCACTGGAGCGTTTCCAGAGAGAAGCTCGTGCTGCTTCGGCATTGAATCATCCGAACATCTGCACCATTCACGACATCGGTGAGCACGAAGGGCAGCCCTACATCGTCATGGAGTACATTGAGGGGCAGACGCTGAAAAACCGGATTAAGGACAAGCCGCTGGAAACGGATGAACTGCTGGATTTGGGGATTCAAATCGCGGCAGCACTGGAGGCTGCCCACTCAAAAGGTATTGTTCATCGCGATATTAAACCCGCCAATATTTTCATCGCTGAAAATAACCATGCCAAGGTGCTTGACTTTGGACTGGCGAAGCTGATGGAACCCCCTTCAGAAGCCGTTTCAGCCATGCCGACAGCTCAGACCCCGCAGCAGCTTTTGACTAGTCCTGGTACGACTCTCGGGACAGTGGCCTACATGTCCCCGGAACAGGCTCGTGGTGAAGAACTGGATGCACGTACGGATCTTTTCTCCCTGGGTGTGGTGTTGTACGAAATGGCCACCGGCAGACTGCCCTTCCAAGGGAACACCACAGCGGTTGTCTTTAATGAGATTCTCACCAAAGTCCCAACCTCACCTGTGCGCTTGAATCCAGAGTTACCCGATGAATTAGAAAACCTCATCAAACGATCACTTGAGAAGGATCCCAAGCTCCGCTACCAAACAGCCTCTGATTTGCGAAGTGATCTGATGCGGCTTAAAAGAGACAGCGACTCTGGAAAATCATTGGCCAGTAGCGCCGTAGCCGCAGCCAGCTCACCAAAACGGCGGGGTTACTTTTGGTCAGTGGCAGTCGCTGCAGCAGTGCTGGTCCTGATCCTGGGCTACTTGCTACTGCAGCAGGGTGAGAGGCCAGCCGGGGGCCCTGTCGAAGACGAGCCGACCGTCGCCGAGGTCTCCGAACGCAAGATGATTGTGGTCTTCCCCTTCGAAAATCTGGGGCCCGCGGAGGACGAATATTTCGCCGCCGGCATGAGCGAGGAGATTACCAGCCGGCTGGCTGCCGTGCGCGAGCTGGGCGTGATCTCGCGCACTAGCAGCCTGTCGGACTTTTAAGGTCACACCTGATAGGCATCATTAGTACATGGGCAATCGATTCAAGACCATTGATCGAGATACACCTTATATGTTTCCCCCTTCGGTGCAGGAATGGCTGCCAGAAAAGCATCTGGCCCGCTTCGTCGTAGAGATTGTGAGTAAGCTGGATGTGAGGAAACTGGAGGATTGCTATACGAAGCGGGGATCGGAAGGATATCATCCAGCGGCGATGCTGGGCTTGCTGTTTTATGGATATGCAACGGGTGTCTTTTCGAGCCGCAAGCTGGAGCAGGCCACCTACGATTCGGTGGCTTTTCGCTACATAGCGGGCAACACGCATCCGGATCATGACACGATTGCCAATTTCCGCAAGCGGTTTTTGGAAGAACTTAAACCGCTGTTTGTGGAGATTTTACTGTTGGCGCAGGCCATGGGTTTTCTGAAGCTGGGGCGAGTGACGCTGGACGGGACGAAAGTGAAGGCCAACGCCTCCAAGCACAGCGCCTTAAGCTGGGGGCATATCCGGAAGTTGGAACAGCAACTGCGTGAGGAAGTCGAGGAGCTGATGCGCATGGCCGAGGAGGCCGATAACGGGGAAGAGGCAGAGAGGTTGGATATTCCGGCCGAGTTGGCACGAAGGGAGGATCGGCTCAAAGCGCTGGAAGAAGCCAAAGCGAAGCTGGCCGAGCGAGCGGCCGAGCGCCAGAAAGCGGAACAGGCGGAGTATGAAGAAAAGATGGCTCGCTGGGAGGCGAAAAGGAAAGGAAGCGGCAAGAAGCCGCCCGGTAGTAAGCCGAAAGCGCCAGCAGCAGGCGTTCGGGATAAAGATCAGATCAACCTGACGGATGAAGAATCCCGGATCATGCCGGTATCGGGCGGGGGGTTCGAGCAGTCCTATAACGCCCAGGCGGTGGTGGATAACGAAAGTCTTTTAATCGTAGCCGCTCATGTGAGCCAAAAGGCCAATGACAAAAAGGAACTCGAACCGGCCCTAGAGGCCCTGGCAGAGCTGCCGGAGCCATTGGGACGGGCCCAAGAGTTTTTGGCCGACAACGGATACTTTAGTGAGCCCAACGTTGAGAGTTGTGTCGAGCAGAAAATGACCCCCTACATTGCCGTCGGGCGAGAAAGTCACTATCTGCCGATAAAAGAACTTTCTTCCAGCCCGGATCTGCCTCGAGAAGATGCTGGTGAAGTGGAAAAGATGAAACACCGGCTGAAGACGTGGGAGGGTCGCGCGATATATGCAGAGCGCAAATGTACGCCGGAACCTGTGTTTGGGATCATCAAATCGGTGCTGGGATTTCGGCAGTTTTCGCTGAGAGGACACAATGCGGTGGACGCCGAATGGGATCTTGTCAGCATCGCCTGGAATCTGAAGCGAATGCACACACTGTGGTGGCGCCAACAACAGATAGTCCGGGTCTGCTGACCCCTATTAAGGCCAAACTTGCCCGGTGCCAGGCGCCGCCA
>JALLOM010000268.1 GCA_027717865.1 Acidobacteria bacterium AH-259-O06
ATCGAGCTTTGCCTTCAGGTAGTTTCCGGAGATGGCCACTCGCATACCGTCTTTTTCTTCCGCCAAGGTCAACACGGAAAGCTGCTTTCCCAGGAAACGGCGCCTGAATTTCTGGTTCTTCTGGTCTGAGACTTGACGCAACTCCTTGCTCCGGCGCTTTATGTCTTGAGGATCTACCTTCCCCCCCATTCGAGAAGCAGGCGTGCCAGTGCGGTCACTGTAGGGAAAAACGTGGAGATAGGTAAAAGGCATCCGGCGAATAAATTCCATGGTCTGACAATGATCTTCCTCCGCTTCCCCCGGGAAACCGACAATGACATCCGTTCCGATACCGGCATCAGGGATACGCTCGCTGATCTCCTCCACGATGCTTGCGAAGCGGGCCGTGTTGTAGGGTCTGAGCATCATTTTCAAGATCCGATCACTTCCACTTTGAAGACAGATATGAAAGTGAGGGGCGATTTTCTCACAACATGCCGCCAGTTCAGTGATGCGCCGGGACAGCTGCATGGGCTCGATTGAACTGAGTCGAACACGTTCGAGCCCCCTCAGAGCGACGATTTCTTCCACTAAGCAATCCAGCGGAAAGCGAGGTTGCAAGTGCATCCCGTAGGTTCCGATGTGAATCCCCGTCAAAACGATTTCTTTAAACCCTTCCTCCACCAGAGTGCGAACTTGCTGCAGGACCAATTGAGGAGGCACACTTCGACTTGGGCCTCGAACCCTAGGGATAATACAGTACGTACATTTGGCATCACAACCGTCCTGAATCTTGACAAAGGGTCGAGTTTTCCCACCCGTTTGAGTCGCCGGCGTCACCCCTATAGCTCGGACCTTGCGAAAGTCGTCCTGATAAATGGCCGCGATTTCCGCATGATTGGGAAGGCGTGTCTTTCCAGACTCTGAGGCGGTGGCAATTTGAACAATATCATTCTTGTGGCTATTTCCCACCACCGCGTCTACACCCGGGATGCTCGCCAAGGCACGGGGAGCTCGCTGGGCGTAACAACCGGTCACAACCATGCGCGCCTGGGGATTCTCCCGCCGCAATCGGCGAGTCAACTGACGCACCTGCTGATCAGAGCGACTCGTCACCGTGCAGGAGTTCACCACAATCACGTCAGCCTGCATCCACTGTTGGGTTTCCTCGAAGTCACTGGAAAGAAAATCCTGGCGGAGAGCCGCACTGTCCGCCTGGTTAGTGCGGCAGCCAAAAGTCGCAATGTAAAATCTCTTAGTCAATGCAAGTCCTGGCCCTCAGTCTCGGCAGCTGAGACCGAGCGATTACAATAACTACTTCTTTTCAGACCGAACTGTTACATTCTACCTCACTGTGAGAGTGTCTGTCCTGGGAAGCGGAAGCAGTGGAAACTGCACTCATATCACCACCAAGAGTACTTGTATCTTGGTCGATCTGGGCTTTGGGCTGCGCAGTTTGGAACGGCGTCTTTACCAGGCGAAGCTTCACAAAGCGAAAGTCGATGCCATTCTACTTACCCACGGACACACGGACCACGTCAGTGGAGTCCTACCTTTCCTATCCCGGCACCAGGTTCCAGTTTTTATGAACCAGGGAACAAGAGAAGAAGTGCTTGAACTTCAAAGTATTGACAGATGGGAAAGCTTTGGCACCAACTCCCCTTTTTCCGTCGGTGATCTCCAGGTAGAAGCTTTCACCGTTTCTCATGACGCCGCTGAGCCTGTTGGCTTTCGCTTTTCAGCACAGGGTATTTGTGGAACTTTAGTGACCGATTTGGGTGAACTGACCGCCCAAGTGATGCGCAAGCTATCGGGGTGCGACTGGTTAATTCTGGAATCCAACCATGACGAGGAGATGTTGAAAATTGGTCCCTATCCCTGGCACGTCAAGCAGCGTGTGCTCAGCAAGTTCGGCCATCTGTCCAACCAAAAGCTCTCAGCATTTCTCACCCACCATTTCGACGGACAAGCCACTCACATCTTTTTGGCCCACCTCAGTCGCCAGAACAACGACCCCAAAATCGCGTTGGACAATGCTTCAAACGCCCTTTCCCGACACTTCCCTCTATTCGCAAAATCCTGCAAGCTCCACTTGACTCACCAGGGTAAACCCTCCATAGTCTTAGATTTATGATCCCCCGATATACCCGACCTGAAATGGCTCGGGTTTGGTCTGAGGAAAACAAGTTTCGCAAGTGGCTTCAGGTCGAGGTGGCGGTTTGTGAAGTTTTGGGGGAAATGGGGGAAATCCCTCGCGAAGCTGTCTCTCAAATTAAGAAGAAAGCTGATTTTTCCATCGAGAGGATAAAGGAGATCGAGGAAATTACTCGTCACGATGTACTCGCATTTACTACCGCGGTGGCCGAAAAGGTGGGACCAGAGTCACGCTTTATTCACTTTGGTTTGACTTCAACAGATGTGGTGGACACGGCTCAGGCGCTGCACATCAAGGAAGCTTCTGATTTGATTGAAAAGGAACTGTTGAACTTTCTGTCTATATTAAAAGCTCAAGCTTTTCGATATAAGCATGTGCCCATGATCGGTCGCACTCACGGCATCCACGCAGAAGCTGTGACTTTCGGACTCAAGCTGGCGGTTTGGCACTCCGAGATGGAACGCAATCTCCACCGTTTCCAGCGGGCCCGAGCAAATTTGGAAGTTGGAAAAATTAGTGGACCCGTAGGCACATTTTCCCATCTTCCTCCTCAGGTTGAAGAGAAAGTGTGCAAGAGGCTCGGCATTGCTTTCGCCCTCGCCTCGACCCAGACCTTGCAGCGTGACCGTCACGCCGAATACCTGTCTACTCTGGCAATCCTCGGATCTACCTATGATAAAATCGCCACAGAAATTCGCCATCTTCAGAGAACCGAGGTCCAAGAAGCAAGTGAAGCATTCCGTATTGGACAGAAGGGTAGTTCATCCATGCCTCACAAGCGGAACCCCATCACCTGTGAGCAGATCAGTGGTTTGTCGCGTTTGCTTCGCAGCAACGCCTTAGCTGCTTTTGAAAATATTCCTCTGTGGCACGAGCGAGACATTTCACACTCATCCATAGAGAGAATTATTCTCCCCGACAGCACCACCTTGGCCCACTACCTGACCATTCAGCTGACGGACGTCATTCAGAATCTGGACGTGAATGAAGCTCAGATGGAGTCCAACCTCAAACTCACTAAAGGCCTAATCTTCTCTGGAACACTGCTCCTCGCCCTCACTCGAAAAGGGGTGCTTCGGGAACTTGCCTACGAATGGGTGCAGCGAAACGCCATGCGGGTTTGGACAGAAGGTGAAGACTTTGAGACTTTGGTCTTAAACGATACCGACATCACAACCCACCTAACTCCAGAGGAAGTGAGGCAAATTTTCAATATTCAAAACCAACTCAAACACATCGACGAAATCTTCGAGCGTGTCTTTGGGTCGTCATGAAACCGAAGCCCCTCTTCCCCACTGAAGAGACGCTTGGTATCAACACCGATCTCTATGAGCTGACCATGGCCGCAGCTTACTTTGAAGCAGGCTGCACGGGAGAGCGAGCTGCTTTTGAGCTCTTCACAAGAGAGCTTCCGCAAACCCGAAGTTTTCTCATCGCCGCAGGTCTCGAGCAGGCTCTTCACTTCATCGAAAATGTCCGCTTCACGGACGATACCGTGAAATATCTCAGGCAGCTGGACCTCTTTGAATCGGTCAACGGTGCCTTTTTTGACTACCTCAGAAGCTTCCACTTCAGTGGAGACCTATACGCTTTGCCGGAGGGTACTGTATTCTTCGCCAATGAACCGATCCTGCAGGTCAGCGCTCCCATCATCGAGGCTCAGCTCGTGGAAACGTACCTGATTAATACCATTAACTATCAGAGCATGGTGGCTTCCAAAGCGGCCAGGCTTTCCCTGGCGGGAAAAGGCAAGAACATTGTTGACTTTGGAAGCCGCCGGGCTCACAGTCCGCAGGCCGGAGTCCTAGCAGCTCGATCCGCCTTTATCGGAGGCTGCAATGGCACCAGCAATGTGCTGGCCGGCTACGAAATGGGAATCCCCATCTACGGAACGATGGCCCACTCTTTTGTTCAATTTTTTGACCGGGAAAGTGAGGCTTTCAGGCTTTTCCACGATACCTTTGGAGAAGATTCCACTATCTTGGTCGACACTTACGACACTTTAGCCGGTGTCAGGAAAGCCTTGGACCTTGGAGGAAAGATCAACGGCGTACGTCTCAATAGCGGCGACCTAGTCACGCTGGCTTTTAAGACCCGTGAATTGCTCGACCAACATGGGCGTTCCCAAGTGCAGATTGTAGCCAGTGGAAACCTTGACGAAGAAAAAATTCAGTCTTTTACCCTGGCTGATGTTCCTATTGACGCTTACGGAGTGGGTACTGACTTGGTTGTTTCCACGGATGCGCCCACGTGTGACCTCGTCTATAAGTTGGTGGAGGTAATTAGGGAAGGCCAACCGCAACCTAGGATTAAGATGAGTGCAGGAAAGGCAACGCTGCCTTACCGCAAGCAAATTTTCCGCCGGATTGAAGAGAGAGGTTTTTCTGGCGACCTGCTCAGCATGTGGGACGAAGAGCCTCCTCAACAGGAGGGCTATTTAGAACCTCTTCTGCGGAAATACGTCGAAAACGGTCAGATCATCGCGGAACTTCCCGACGTATTTCAG